>CABMDX010000103.1 GCA_902385025.1 uncultured archaeon
ATCGATGACTCCTTCGCAATCGAGGATGGCAGTCTTGTCAGCCTGAAGCACACCGCATAGTGCTTATAGATCTTATCGCCTTTCTCAATAACCAGTGTTGGTTCCAGGGTTTTCACGTCAGGCAGGAATTCTAGAAATCGCTCGTTATGTGCTGCTTGTGCTGCAACCTGCTGCCCCCAGGCCCGCAGGTCGTCCTCGCCTGCCAACCAAACATACCGGCAGACAATAACCGGATGATCCGCGTAAAAGAAAAAGACGCTCATCCTCTTGGGCAATCTGTTCTCCCAATCCGCATGGATTTCGCCATACCAGACAAAGGTGGCAACAAGAAGGGTTCCTATGCCTAGAAATGATTGTATGCGAATCCACCAATCAGCCCAATTGGATGCTCTCGCTCCTGATGCCGTGGCCCCATTCTGGAAAAGCCCCGGCGACAACAGCGCATTTGCGATGCCTTTTGTGGTTTCTGCAGCCATGCCTATTGGGCTTTGGGAATGCACAGGCGGGAACAATAGGTCCCACTTAAAAACACCCACAATAAGGAGAACGAGTGCGAAAATCATGATAATGATCTGCACGCAGTGATACTTGCGAGCATAGTTGAATATCGATTTTCCACGGTCCCATCTACCAGGCGGCTCAAGATCAGGTCCAGGGTTCCATTGCCGGTAGTGGGCCTTTGCGCCAATTCTCTTTCCTCCATCGTATGAATCCTTGGAGGTATTCGACGCAAAGCCTTTCATTGCTCTGAGTCGATGCATTTGGGATCTAAAAAAGTTTCGGCATGCTTGCATATCATTTGTGCGGAAATATGTGTTCGGAAAAGCTCGATTGCTCTTATCAAAACTCCTTGAAAAATATTTATCTCTATCGAGCTCATTTTTCTCTGCCAGAGGTCTGAAATATGGTGGAAGGTTCCCTAGATCCCGATAACGTCCCCCTGCTCATCCCCGCCAGCATGCTCGCCGCTTTCGCCTATTGCCCTCGCCTGTGCTACATTCAGTGGGTGCACGGTGAGTTTCAGGATAGCGCCGAGACCGCTGAGGGGAGGTTCCAGCATCGCTGGGTAGATGCCAACCAGGACGAGGTCCCGGATGACTTCCAGCCTTTCCATGCCCGCTCCGTCTCTCTGACCGCCCCGCAGGCTGGCGTATGCTGCCGCATCGATCTCTTAGAGGGAGAAGGCAACAAAGTTACTCCCGTGGAATACAAGCGCGGCGAGGCTCCCAAAACACCCGCGAGCCTCTATGAGCCCTATCTGATCCAGCTCGCTGCCCAATGTCTTGCCTTGCAGGAGAACGGCTTCTCCTGTCAGGAGGGCATGGTCTACTTCATCCGCTCCCAGGAAAGGTTGCCTGTGAAGTTCGACGTTGCCCTGATGGATAGAACGAAGGCACTGCTGGCCACACTGCGAAATACCGTTGAGCGTGGGGAGATGCCCCCTCCATTGCAGAGCAGCTATCGGTGCGATCGCTGTTCGTTGGCAGGAATATGCCTGCCTGACGAGGTCAATTTGCTGCGGGAGATGGACGCGGAAAAAGGTCGGCAGGGAAATCTGGAAAGTGAGCCCAAAGAGGAAAAGGTGAGGATGCTTCTTCCTGCGCGAGATGACCAGGTGCCTCTCTATGTGGTTGGCCAGGGGATGACGGTTAGGAAGCGCGGCGAACGCCTGGAGGTCTGGTCCCATGAGGAGGGCAAGATCAACGAGGCCAGAATCAGGGAGGTTTCTAAGGTCTGCCTTTATGGTGGAGTGGAGATTACCACACCGGCCACGGTTGAGCTGATGCAACGGGGCGTTCCTGTGCTGCACTTCTCTCATGGAGGTTGGTTCGAGGGGATCTGCCTTGGCATGAGCCACAAGAATGTGGAGCTTCGCATAAAGCAATTCCAGTCGGCTGGGGATGAGATGCGTTCTCTGTCCATAGCCCGGAAAATCATATCTGGCAAGATCGAGAACAGTAGGATTCTCTTGCTTAGAAATGATCCTGAGGTTCCTGCCGGGGTGCTGGATTCTCTTGGGCGACTCGCCGGCCAGGCGGAAGGTGCTTTGCGAATGCAGAGTCTGCTGGGATTCGAAGGAGCCGCTGCCGAGATCTACTTTGGTCGCTTCGGAAACATGCTCAAGTGTTCCCAGGACTTCTCTTTCCAAAACAGGAATAAGAGACCACCTATAGATCCGGTCAACACCGTTCTTTCCTATCTCTATGGCATACTGGCCAAGGAACTCTTCTCGACCGTTCTGGCTGTAGGCTTTGATCCCTATCTCGGCTTCTATCATCAGCCCAGATAAGGACGACCGGCATTAGCTCTGGATATGATGGAGGAGTTTCGGCCAATAATCGCAGATTCTACGGCACTGACTCTGTTTAACAAAGAAGTTCTGACTGGAAACGATTTTATAAAAACTGGCATCGGGATATCATTAACTCCTGATGCCAGGAGAAAGGTGGTTGCAGCTTACGAGCAACGGATGCAGGCCGAGGTCGTTCATCCCATCTTTGGCTATAGGGTGAGCAATCGAAGGATATTGGAAGTCCAGTCCCGGCTCTTGGCCAGGGTTCTCTCTTGTGAGATAAAGGAGTATCCGGCTTTTACAACAAGGTGATGGCGTGAGCGGACTGAATTGTTTTATAGTGAGCTATGATATTATGGACAGAAAGAGGTTATACAGAGTTCATACCGCGATGAAAGGATTTGGTCAGCCTGTCCATTATTCGGTTTTTCGCTGCGACCTCACAATGAAGGGCCGGGTGGAGATGGTGGCAGTTCTCAGTGAGCTTATCAAGCTCGATGAAGATCGCATAATGATCATCGATATGGGTCCTACGGAAGGAGGAGTTGAAGGCAGGATAGAATTTTTGGGCGTTCACCATGAGGATAAAGACGAGAAGTTTATTATAGTTTGAAGTGACAGAGGATTGCCAGTGGATCCAGGAGGTCTTATGGGTTCAAAAGTACCCAGTATTACAAAAACTCCTGCGATGACATACGCACTTTATGAAACTTTATGTATAGTTAACGGTATGCTCGCCAAGCATTCGCATATCGAATCGTAGCTTTCTAGGTGCAAAACACTTATAAAATGATTGTATAGTTAACGGAATGCTCGCAAATCGGATTTTATCCGATAGCAGCAAGGGCCCTAAGAGGGCCGCTCTATCCATTTCCGAAAAGAAGTGGCTCCATTGAAACTTTTTTCGGCTCGATGAAACGCGATGATGTGTATTCTCTATCCATTTCCGAAAAGAAGTGGCTCCATTGAAACACTGCATCGATACCCCTTATTTCATCGCTATTCAT
>CABMDX010000104.1 GCA_902385025.1 uncultured archaeon
ATATCTCGGATTTTCGCAGGGATATGAATCCACTTCTGAGATGCTTCATCCAGTTAAATAATACCCGGAAAGGGGATAAAACCGGCTCCGAATTCATCACTTCAGTTAATGCTTCCTATACTCTGGTGGAGGCAAGCAACCTTCTGATGGAATCCGGACTGCGTAGCTGGAAAGCGGAGCAGACAGCATTCCATATCATAATCACGGGCAGAAAAGAATACAGCAGCCAGGAAAAAGATATGCCCATCATGATGCGTGCAGCCTATTAAAATCAGATATTCTCGAGATTTATAAAAAAGAAAGCAAGATCAGCCCTGCAAATTTTGGCCGATCTCTTTTATGCGGTCTTCCCTGGGACTCTGATCACCAAATATCAAACAAGTCAATCTTTTCAGGCTCTGGCCTCAATCCGGCAGGCTGCGATCTTATACTCCGGAATTTTGGCCACGGGATCAAGAGCATCAGAGGTTATGATATTCGTGCCATGGTAGTGGAAGGGCATGAATGCTACGCCCGGCCTGACCTTTTCCGTTAGCCTGGCTCTGGCCTCAGCCGATCCCCTGCGCGTGGTAACTACTACCAAATCCCCTGCAGCGATATTCAGACGGGCGGCGTCCGCTGGATTCATCTCCACATACAGTTCAGGGTCGCGCTCATACAGAGAGATGCTCCGCATGGTCATGGAGCCGCCATTATAGTGCAGCACAATTCTGCCAGTCGTGAGCAGAATGGGGTACTCGGGACTGATTTCCTCGCCTGGTGGCCTGTTTTTCACCGTGGCTATTCTTGCCCTGCCATCGGGCGTCGAGAATCGCTGGGCATGCAGGATATCCGTGCCTGGATGCTGCACATCAGGGCAAGGCCAGCGCAGGCCCCCGACCTTGGATATTCTCTCCAGGGTCATGCCACCGTATTGCGGCACCAGCCGGTTGATCTCAGATAGGACCTCGGCAGCATTCTGGTAGGGGAAGTCGAGGCCCAATCGCTTGGCGATCTGGCAGACGATCCACATACCATCTTTTGCCTCTCCGGGCGCGTCCACTGCTTTGTCAATCCACTGCACCCTTCTTTCCATGGAGGTGTAGCTGCCATCTTTCTCTGCCCAGGCGGCTGCGGGCAGGACCACATCCGCCATCCTTGCCGTGGGCGTCATGAAGATCTCCTGAACCACCAGGAAGTCCAGGTTCTCGAATGCCTTTCTGGTCTTCTTGATATTGGCATCACAGACTATTGGATCCTCGCCTGTTATATAGAGTGCCTTGAGGCGTCCTTCAAGGGCTGCCTCTGTCATCTCCGTGGAAGTCAGACCAGGTCCCAATGGGAGATCTGAAACGTTCCAGCCGGCTTTGAAGAATTCAATTGTCTGGGGATCGGTGGATCTCTTGTAGCCTGGATAAAACTCCGGCATGCCACCCATGTCGCAGTTGCCCTGAACATTGTTCTGGCCCCGCATTGGCCAGACGCCAGCGCCCGGGCGTCCGACATGACCGCAAAGCAGCGCCAGGGTGGCGCAGCTTTTGACGTTGTCCGTGCCGCAGACATGCTGGGTGATGCCCATAGAGTAGAGAAGAGCCGATGCGGGTGATATGGCATAGGCCTTTGCCGCGCGAATGATATCGCCCGTGGATATACCGGTCTTTTCTGCAGCCTCCTCCAGAGAGAAATCCCTGAGGCTATCTCTCAGCTCCTCGAAGCCCTGGGTTCTGCTTTTGATGAAATCGTCATCTGCAAGTCCTTCGTCTATAATGACTTTCATCATGGCCCGCAAGAGATCGATATCTGAGCCGGGATTTATGCGCAGGTGGATGTCCGCCATCCAGGAGGTGGAGGTGATTCTGGGGTCGGCGACTATTATCACTGCCCCATTGTCTTTGGCCTTTTGAGCCCAGCGGGTGACGATTGGATGTGCCTCGGTGAAGTTGGTGCCTATGGCAAAGATGCATTTCGCATTCTGCAGATCCAGGAGATTATTCGTCATGGCTCCGGTTCCAAGCACTGCACCCAGGCCCACGACCGTGGGAGAATGGCAGAGCCTGGCACAGTTGTCCACATTGGGAGAGCCCAGCAAGCGTGCCATCTTCTGCATGAGGTAGTTCTCCTCATTGTTGCAGCGGGAGGATGCCAAAAAGCCCAGAGACCCGGGCCCGTGCTTGCGGATATTCCTGGATAGCCCCTGAGCCACAAGATCAAGCGCTTCATCCCATGTGATTCGAACGAAGCCGTCGCCCAGCTTTTTCATTGGATATTTCAGCCGTTCTTCATGGTCCAGGATCTCCAGCAGAGAATTGCCCTTGGGGCAGAGAGCACCCTCGGAGGCTGGATGGTCGGTCATATATTCTATACCTATAGCTTTGCCCTTATCCACGGTCAAATAAAGGCCGCAGCCTACAGCACAATATGGACAGAGGGACGCAATCAGCTTTGTGGACATAACAAATGCTCCTTGTGAGGGTCTGTACAGGACTGGAGGCCCCCATCATCAATGGTCTCAAGGCAGGCCAGACAGAGGTTCTCCTTATCTTGCAAGATAAAGCTCTCGCCGCAGCCCTGGCATATGGCAATGATCTTTTCGGGCTTTGCAGGACATTCTCTTTCCAGAGTATTCGAGCTATGGACGCTCTCCCTAGCCAAGGAGACGACCCCTGTGCCGGATACGTGACAGCTCTTCATGAACCAGGAATGGAGAAGAGGATATAGAGCAGTTTCGGCCAGGCCGGGAAGAATCCTGATCGCAGGAGTCGGGCATCCTACAGGGCCGATCTTATTGAGGATGGCAGCCATCTTTCCATAGTCTAAGATCTTTGGGCCCTTGTTGCCATTGATCGCTCCAACCAGGAT
>CABMDX010000105.1 GCA_902385025.1 uncultured archaeon
AGACTCTGTTAAGCAGAAACTCTCGCGGTCGCTCGTCGCCTTCACCTCTTCGATCTTTCCATCCCGGATCACCCGCACGTTCACCATGTACTCGCGCAGAACATGCCCAAAGGACCAGGTGATCATGTATTGCAGAGGATGGCGGCCTCTGGAGGCTTTGTTTGGTATGCCGCCCACTCGAGCCACTGCCCCTGTACCATCAACTTTTCTTAATCCTTCGCCTAAAGTCACATTGGAGAGGCCAGGAGCAAATCCCATGCCATCGAGAAGGGTCACACTGCAATCCATGGCTTTTCTCTGCAGGGATTCACCATATTCGTCCAATTTCATGCCAGCCGGAACCTGCACCCCTTCTGTCTCGTAAGGATCTGGCCTGCGATGATACTCTTCCAAGATGTCCACCACATCCAGTCCCGCACCGATGGCAGTCTCTACTGCCTTGTAGCTGCTTTTTCGATCCGGCAGGGCAATGATTCCCACATCATATTCTTGCATCAATGCTCGCACTTTGCGGGCGTTCGCAATATCCAGAACGTGTGTGGTTACGATGTCACTTGCAATCCAATTCTTTGTCTTTTGCAGGGAATCAATGCTCCTGCCTGCAATTCCTACGCTTTCAGCATCTTTGCTATGAGCAATATCCCATGCAGCAGCCGAGCCGATCTTTCCTGTACCGCCGATGATTAGAAATTTCATCTTATTTTATCCTGGAGCTTTTATTTCCGTATCTGCACATCTGCTGCCCTCTCGACCTTTATCTCATCTCTTTCATTAAACTTAGATTTGACGCCCGTGACTTTTACGCGCTCTCCAATCTTGACCTTGCGAAGGAGGTTTTCCGGTTGGGCAGCCGAACTGACGAAGATGGGGAGGGATGTGGAGTCCAGGCGGATCAATAGATTTCCACCGGTTTTTGTCGGATTTATTTCCGAGATCCGTCCTTCTACTGAGATATATGCTTCTTGCTTTTGATTTGTTGCGGTTGCAGTGCTTGACGCAGTATCTTCAAACATCCAAAAGGCCACAACCATGGAACCCGCAGCCATGAGCAGCAGCACAATCACGATTTTCTCCTCTTTTTGCAGTTTCATGCAATCTCCTGGTGTGCATAAGCATGCATTGCTATGGCTGCGAGATCATTTGAGAAAAAAGAATTATTAGGCTGCAGGCGGAATGCCGCAATTTTACTTCTTGGCCTCGGGCTTGGGCCCGAAGCGCTCCTGCCAGGCCATCTCCATATGCTCCAGGCAGATATCGCATACGCCTTTGTAGGCTCCTTCAGGGTAGCTTAGATTGTGAACCGGGGCTTTTATGGGAAAGAGCAGCGGTCGCGCGCGGGTGCATAATTCGCAATCAGCCATATTAAATCATCTCCTACAAAAGACAGA
Source organism: uncultured archaeon (assembly GCA_902385025.1). Taxonomy (GTDB): domain Archaea; phylum Halobacteriota; class Methanosarcinia; order Methanotrichales; family Methanotrichaceae; genus Methanothrix. The sequence continues at coordinate 1,389 of CABMDX010000105.1, forward strand.
TGGAGGTTCATAATATTGAACTTTTCCGTTAGCATTCATTTTGATACTACAGCAGTGTTCCTGGACTTGAAAGCCAGCACCTCCCCCAAGCGGCCTCTCCAAGAACACGTTCACTCCAGCCCGGACGCATAAGCTCTGGGACGCATGAGGACATATGAACGTCGCTGTTTCGTGAGGTACTTTTAGCCGGGCCGCCTAATGCGACCTCTAGCAGGCCGCATGTCCTCATAGTGTATGGACAATCGAGAGATAGAAGTAACATCCAAATTAACATCTATTGAAGCCCGCTGACCATAGCGGATCCCATCGCTTGATCATTTCATGCAGATCATAAAATAATAATATTTTGGATCTAAAATAATAACTTTTACTCCCATTGATCTCCTTTCGAGTTGGCTAAATTTTCCAGATTTCCTTTTATAGGTCTGAAAAATTCTCTGATATTCTTGGCAGCCTGCAAGGGTCTCATACATTGACTTAGATCTCGGTTGAGTGGCTCAGGGCAGTGCCTCAGAGCCAGAATGATGTAGCCGAGGGATAAGAGAACCCTGACTATAGCTTTATCCGAAATCGCATATCTGGGTTATGTACCACGTCTTTATATTCCTCAAACGTGTCTGGTAGTCGCAGTAATAAATCTTGGGAATGTGGAGAACCCATGAGACTCAGAGTGGTTAGTTCAAAAAATGAGATTCCAAATCTCAATCCGAACGAAAGGATGGTTCATATGGCCTTCCGGGCGAGCAATATAGACTATCTCAGCCTGATGCAGAGGTGTCCGAGGCTTCGAATGATTCAGGTGCCGCCCTCTTATCGCAAGACCATGTCCAATGCCATCGAAGTATTCGTGGGCATGCAGGGCATTGATCTGCTTGAAGGAGATGTGTGGGGCCATAGGAAGGATCTGGACCAGTACTTCAATGTCGACGAGTCTACAATGAAAGAGATTTCCTCTCTTGCAGATAGCGGAGCATCTCTGGATCATGTTGTGAACCAGGTCCAGAAGAAGGCTAAAATCAGCCAGGATCTCATCGAGTATATAGCCAGATCCAAGATAACTATATGAGCATGATGTCGAGCGGACCTGCTCTTTTTTGTCTTGTTTCAGAGACCCGAAGGCATTGCATTGGCTACCGGCTGTCCGTTTTTCCTGTATAGGCTGCAATTGCAGAGAGCGATGCAAGATGCTGGCATAATTCAATCGCCTGAATGGGCTGGCCATGTGAAATTATGAATGGGCCTGGCCGGGACTCCCGGCGCTCGCAGGCCCGCTCGACCGGCAACGTGCCCGCCTGCCCGCACGCTGGAGGCTTGAACAGCCTCCCGCTGGCCGGAACTTGCAGCATCTACCATCCTACGCTCCGCTTTACGCCTTCGCCGCAGCCTCGTCCGCCGCCTCCTCCATCTTGCACCTGTGCAGCAGCGCGCCTCCGTGAGCCTGCA
>CABMDX010000106.1 GCA_902385025.1 uncultured archaeon
GGGCTCTTTAGAAGCGGCTGGCAGAGGGCCACAAAGGGCACATTGGATATGAGCTGGCTTAGGAGGACGCTCAGGGCGAGGATGGTTGGAATTGAAGCCAGGTTCGCATTCGACCCGGCCACGAATGACTGGAAGACCCCGGATATCCAGACGCTTTCCATCAGCACGAACATGGCAGCAAAGAAGATCAGAGTGTGCCAGTCGATTCGCTTTGCAACCTCGAGCCTCTTCTGGCTGAAGAGCAGGATGGGCAGCGCGGAAATGAGGGCTATGCAGGTCAGTGGGAACCGGCCTCCTGCTCCCAGGAGAACTGTGCCGATCTTGGCAAAGATCAGAACCACGAGCATGATGAAGGATATCTCTGAGAGGCGGGCAAGCTCTGGATCGGTGATATCTTCTCTGCAGATCCGAATATCTCGGCTCCACAACTCTCCACGGTAAAATATCCTGAGCATCAGATAGGCCAGCAGCAGATTTACCAGCGTTGGCAGGGCCAGGTATTCGAGGAAGACCAGAAAGGGATTGGCAAGACCTCCGTTGATGGCTATGAGCAGGTTTTGCGGATTTCCTATGGGGCTCAATGCGCTGCCGATGGTCACGGAAAAGGCCAGTGACAGCAAAAGCAGCTTTGGAGATATCCTGAGCGTCCGGGCGAAGTAGAGCATGAGCGGAGTGCCGATGATGGCCAGGGTATCGTTCATGAGCAGGGCGGAGAGCGAGCCCATTCCAAATAATATAAGGAGCAGAAGCTGATCGGGGCTATTGGCATGCCGAAATATGCGGTTCGAGAGACGAAGGAGATAGCCGCTCTCCTGCATGGCCTCGCCGATCACGAACATGCCCGCAAGAAAGATCATGACGTCCGGGTTTATGGCGCGGAGAGCGGCCTCGGGAGAGATTTGGCCTGTGAGGAGAACGATTGAGGCGCCCAGCAGCATTATCTGCCAGATCTGGAGCTTGAAGCGGCCCACCTGCCGGACGGCAATCAGGATGAGAACAATTGCAAGGGCTATGATGGATACATTTGTTGCTTCGAACATCTATACCTGAAATTCCTTGGCGGTCTGCATGCGGGTCTTTGAGCCCGCAGACGAGCAGTTGCATGCAGTGCTCCTGGAATTATAGTTTTCGATTTTATCTGGGTAGGGTGGGATCTGGGAATCAATTTAGGTTCTCATTCAGGGATAGATAAAGATACTGCACTTGGCAATTTATTCCTTAAAGCTTTTTGAGCCCCTGCGAGGCATTCTTCATTTATATAGTAATTCGTTGCCTATTCCAGTTTAATGCCTCACAGTAAGGATCCCACTGCCACCTCAAAGAATATCTGGAGGCAGGTCGGGAGCCTGGAACGATAAAGGGATATTCTTAAGACCAAAGAGAATCAGCCAAAGGTTTAGCGAGGTGACTGTATACCAACAAGTAAGAAGCAACTGGAAAAGCTTAATAGAGCGAAGAAGGCCAAGGCAGAAGAGCTCTCTAAGCGGGCCGCATTGGGCAGCGAAGATGCCAAGAAGAAGCTCAAGAAGCTTCAGAAAAAGCTCAAGTGAGCCGCCTGGCCTTTTTGCCTATTTTTATATTCCCTTAATGAATAACATAATTCAAACCCGATAAAATCAGTCATAGCGCAAAAATTCCAGAACTCCACTCATTATCTATAATAGTTAATCCTGACCGACATCCTTATAGCCTGATATAATGTCACATGCTACCACACGCCATGCAAATATTGCTGATCGCAGGCGGGTGCCCGGTGTGCTCTGCGTTCGGGCCGCCCGATAGCAGCAAATTGCGTAGCATTAATAATTAAGCTGGTGTTAATAATGCTCGGCATCGATGATCCATGGATTTGGGGCGTCTATCTTCTCTGTATTTTTAGCGCGCTTTTGTGTGTAGTTTACGGCATCATCAACTGGAATCGAGGCGGGGAGCAGGAGCCCGCGGAGATCAAAGAGGAAGCTGCCTGGGAAGCCAGTGAAGAAGAGATGCAGGAAGAAGAGCTGGGAATCTAGAGGCGGTAATTTAAATGAATCTTCTCCTTCTCAATGTCATTATATTGATCTATCTGCTTATCACCTTGTATCTCGGATATCGGGGATGGAAGTCCACCAAAGACTCGGAAGGCTATCTGGTAGCGGGCAGAAAGACCCATCCGTATATCATGGCTATGAGCTATGGTGCCACGTTCATCAGCACCTCTGCCATCGTCGGCTTCGGCGGGAATGCCGGGCTCTTCGGCATGGGACTACTGTGGCTGACGCTTCTCAATATCTTTGTGGGCATATTTCTAGCCTTCATAGTCTACGGCAAACGCACCAGGAAGATGGGCCACAACCTCAACGCCATGACATTTCCAGAGCTTTTGGGCAAGAGGTATAACAGCAAATTTGTGCAGTATTTCTCAGGCCTCGTCATCTTCTTCGGAATGCCCCTTTATGCCTCCGTGGTCCTCATCGGCGCGGCACGCTTCATGGAGACCACCCTTAATATTGACTTTGATGTGGCGCTGCTCATCTACTCCGTCATCATTGCCGCCTACGTGATTTGGGGAGGTCTGCGCGGCGTCATGTACACTGATGCCATGCAGGGAACAATCATGTTCGTGGGCATGGTCTTCCTGTTGATCATGACCTACCTGCATCTGGGTGGGATTTCAGCCGCACATCAGGCGCTCACCGACATGGTGCATCTGGTTCCAGCGAAGCTCGCCGCCCAGGGGCACACCGGCTGGACATCGATGCCAACCTTTGGCAGCACATGGTGGTGGACGCTTATTTCGACCATCGTTATGGGTGTCGGCATCGGAGTGCTGGCAATGCCTCAGCTCGTGGTGCGTTTTATGACCGTCAAGTCCAACCGGGAGTTGAACCGGGGCGTCCTGATTGGTGGCATATTCATTCTGGCCATGACAGGCATCGCCTTTGTGGTGGGAGCGCTCTCCAACGTATTCTTCCTGCAGACTCAGGGGAACATATCCATCAATATCGCTAAAGGGAACGCAGACAGCATCATACCGATCTATATCAATGCCGCCACACCGGAGTGGTTTGTCTACCTCTTCATGCTTACGCTTCTTGCAGCTGCCATGTCCACCTCCAGCTCTCAGTTTCATTCACAGGGGAGCGCGATTGGCAGAGATATTTATGAGACACTCTTTCATAAGAAAGGCAGCGGCTCGATACTTGTCACGAGAATGGGAATAGTGGTTGCCATAGTGATTGCGGTCATTCTGGGATACATACTTCCGGACAATATCATTGCCCGGGGAACGGCGATCTTCTTCGGCCTGTGTGCAGCAGCCTTCCTTCCCATGTACACCTGTGCCCTCTACTGGCGAGGGGCCACGAGGGCTGGAGCCATGGCCGGCCTTCTCACCGGCACATTTGCAACCGTTTTCTGGTATCTGTTCATCCATAAAGCTGAGGCTGTGCCCCTGGGCATCTGCAAGATGCTGCTGGGCAGGGAAATCCTGATCACTCAGATGCCCTGGCCAGTTGTAGACCCGATAATTGTGGCCTTGCCACTATCGATGCTGGCCACAGTGGCTGTAAGCCTGATGACTGGAAAACCTGAAGAAAAGCATCTGGAGGAGTGCTTCAAGGGCATAAAGTAATTGGACTGGAATTTTGGCTGTGCGCCTCCAAAGCAGGCGCACGGCCTTCTCCTGTCCGAAATTTACTCGGGCTCAGTTATAAACGACAATTTTTTCTGCGGCGTTTCATCCTGATATTTCAAGGCCTTATTCAGATCATCTTGGAAATCCTTGTTGGTGGGCTTGAGCTCTGCGGCCTTCTCAAAGCAGACTATGGCCTCTTGGCTGCTATTTTGCTGCAATAAGACCTGACCCTTCGTGTTCCAGGCAAAGGCGTTATTGGAGTTGAGCTCTATGGCCTTATCCAATGCCGGTATGGATTCGCCAAATTGGCCCTTCTTTGCCAGGACGAGTCCCTGTCGATACCATGCATAATCCAGAGATGGATCAAGCTTCGTGGCCTGGCCGAAGGCTTCCAGTGCCTCATCGTATCTACTCTGTGTCTCCAGGATCATGCCTTTGTTGTACCAGATATTGGCATCGTCTGGTTTGATCTCCAATGCTTTATCTATCGAATCCAGGGCTTCTTGATACTGCCTCTGAGTGCCGATAATGAGTGCGCGGTCATTGTAGGCCTGAGCATTGGACGGCTCCAACAGGATTATCTGATCAAAGCTGTCCACCGCCTCGCTGTACCGTCTCATCTTGATGAGGAGGTTGGCCTTGAAGTTCCAGGCCCATGCATCGCTGGAATTCAAATTCAAATATTCATCGATATCCTGCAGGGCCAGTGAATTTGAGCCGTTACGATAATCGCTTTCCGTTTGAGCAAGCCACTGTCTGGCATCCTGACTTTGGACAGGCATAATGCTCGCCAGGAGGGTGCACAGTATAAGAAAAGCTATCGACTTCATCATGCTTCCTAATGTATTGTCGGAAGTGGATATACCTTACGGTCGATTATTTATTATGATGATATCTTGCTAAATGGGAGGAGCTTTGCGATGCATCCTATTTTATCATTACAAGAATATGTATAAATCTCTGAAAAAATATCTTCTAAGAAATAGGGCGTAAATAAGCGGGCTGCGAAAAAAGGATAAGCAGCAACCTAAAGCGTGACCTTTCCAGCTTCTTCTGGTGTATATCCCTGGTGAACGATGGCGCAGATCCTTCTGACCAGCAGCGTGGGATTCTCAGCCTGGAATATGTTCCTCCCGAAGGCCACACCCGCGCAGCCTACAGTTATTGCATCGTAGACCATCTGCAGCAGGTCTTTCTCAGTGTCCATCTTTGGGCCGCCGGCAATGACCACAGGCACGCTGCAGCCAGACACTACCTCCCGGAAGCTCTCCGGAGTGCCGGTGTAGTTGGTCTTGACGATGTCTGCTCCTAGCTCTGAGCCGATGCGAGAAGCCAGCTTGACATATTCGACACCATGCTCGGACATAACCTTTGGGCCGCGAGGATACATCATGGCGATGAGGGGCATGCCCCATAGATCACAGGTTCGGGCCGTTCTTCCCAGGTCGTGCAGCATCTCTGCCTCATCCTCGGCGCCCACATTGACGTGAATGCTCACGGCATCCGCTCCTATTCTGATCGCGTCCTCTACTCGCGTCACCAGAACCTTATGGTTGGGGTCGGGTCCGAGAGAGCTGGATGCTGAGAGGTGAATGATCAATCCCACATCGCGACCATAGCCTCGATGGCCGTGCAACGGCAAGCCCATGTGCCCCAGCACGGCATTGGCTCCGCCCTCAGCAACTTTGTCAACCGTAGCCGGCATATCAATAAGCCCGGCTATGGGGCCCACAGAAATGCCATGATCCATAGGGACAATGACCGTTCTGTGAGTTTTGCGATCCAGTATGCGCTCCAGTCTGATCGCCTTTCCGATCTTGCTCATGGGCAAAGGCATGTAAAAACTAAAATTAAAGATGATGGTCGGGGACTTCGGACAGAGTCCATAGTCCACACCTTCGCCATGGTTATCTGGCTGGCAGAGCTCTCTTTTGGTCCAGATAAAGCAGAGTTGCCAGGGCATAGAGATAGGGCAGGGCAAGAAGGCTCAGCAGGGGTCCGATGGCCGGAATCAGAGGAAGAACTGCCTCTATTACCATCGAGGCGAGGATTATGATCAATGTATCGGAGAGATTGGCCCGAACAAAGGTCCAGCTTGTTGCCAAAGCCTCTTTTCCGGACTTCCCATCAATCATCACCGCCTGGGCCACGAAGTAGAGTGCAAAGCTCAGGATGATTCCAGGAATTATGAGCAGAATATATCCGAGCACTGTGAAGATGCCTGCCAGTATCGACGAGAGTATCAGTGGCTCCATCTTATCCCTGGATGCTTCCCAGGCTCTGGACAGGTCTGCTTTCTGCCCCATGGAGGCCTCTTTCACCATCTCAATGGTTATCCCTTCTGCCAGGAAGAAGAGGACTATCAGGGCGATCAAGAAGATTAGAAATCCTGCCACTGCTGTGAAGGTCGCGTATTCATTTCCTCCTGTGATCGCTGCAATGCCAAGGAAGCCAGCCAGAATAATCACACCCACTATCAAGGCTGCAATCGGGAGCAGTGCCGGGACTATAATTATGGGATTATCCCTGTAGATCTCAAAAGCCCTTGAAAAGAGCTTTCCCAAATCCCTGCTTGTGCCTCTGGTCTCGTCTATTTGCAGGGCCGAAACTGCAGTATCCGTCTCTTTTGGATTGGAATCTGTCTCCAAAAGAACATCACCTTCTATAAAATTGCCAATTGACTATTTCCTAGTAATGTGAGCTGTTTGTATATTTTTGGTTTTCGGAAACTAAAAGAAGTGAATTCGAAATATCTTATTCTCGGACCGAGAGCTTTAATACCATCTAATGCTATCGATCCTTGGGGGAAAATCATGAAGAGGTTAGCAATCATATTCGGCATCATATTATTTGCAGCCTTAATGGCAAATGTTGAATGTGCAAATCCATTCGTGACCGTTGTTGGCGAGGGAACTGTGACTGTCCCTGCTGACTCTATTACCATATCTGTGTCGGTAAAAAGCCGGGACAACAATATGACCCAGGCCCAGGATGAAGTTCAAAAGAATATGGATAAGGTAGTGGACGCGCTTAAGTCTGCGGGCATCAAGGACGAAGAGATCCTGCCTGGCCAGTCAAGTGGTATCAGCTCATTTCATTCCAGCAGCAAGGTCTGCAGAACAATAAACAACACCACCTTATGCGAGATCAACACAGAGCAGATCTCATCACTCGAGAAATCGGCAATCGTCAGGCTCAATACAAATGATCTATCCAGAATCGATCGTGTGGTGAATGTGGCAGAGTCCGCAGGAGCAAAAGCGTATGTGGCCGGATACAGCCTGAGCGATGCCAAAGTGGCTGTGGCCGATGCCCGCCAGAAGGCTGTGGCCAATGCCAAAGATAACGCAAAGGGCATGGCTGAAGCTGCAGGGGTTCGCCTGGGAAAAGTGGTAGGAATCTCGGATTATGCCTATCCGGATATCGGACCTGCTGATTCGTATAGCGGGTTTGGAAAGGAAGGAATGGTGCAGGTTACATCATACGTAGTAGTAACCTACGAGATTGTGATTTAAGGCCGAGAGGCCTCGATTTATACTTTTTCTTTTATCGGTTTCATCAAAGGGAGGCCTGGGTTTCCATGAAAGCGCTTTGAATTAAATGGCTGCGCCTTGCATGCCCAGCAGCTCTGCGGCGTGAATATGAGGCGCAGCCGTTTGATTCTCATGAAGACCTTTTTGCCTTGTATCTCGCCCCTTATTTCTAGCCTCCAATCGGAACCGGCCGCGGGTAAGGATCCACATTTCCTGGATAGGGACTCGATGGCACGCCAGATGGCGGCGCCTGCTTGAACGTATTGATCGCCTGCAACTGACTATCCAGAGCATCAAATAGATCTTCAAGCACTTTTGTGAGTTCATCGGTTATATCAAAATCATTGGTCTTCATTTTCGCTCTTGTCTGGGTCAAGGAATTAAATAGCCCCTGCCCCTGGGCAGCCGCCTGGAATTGCTCTTGAATGGACCTGGCATAGCGCCTCGCCAACACAGAGTTCTCAATATCCTTTTTGAAGGCCCGATTTGCTTCCTTGTTTGTGAAGTACTCATTAATCAAAAAGCGATAGCGCTTCTCGTCATTGCTCATTTCGAGTGCGGGTGGCAAAGAGAGGTTTGCTGGATCGAATACGTACATCTTGTACCACGTGCGCAGATTGATGATCTTTTCGAACACTGCATCTCTCTTTAGCGTGGTCCCGGTCACAGCAAGCAAAGACGGATCGCTTGCCATATCCATAACTTTGGAGAAATTCTGGTACGTCTCTGACTGCTGATCCTCGGGCAGATTTTGATCGATCAAGAGTTGGACATGGATCAACTCGTGGTACAGCGTCATCACTGCATCGGGAATTTGTTGGGCAAGTTCTACTCGAATCTTGTAGTTGACAGCCTGGGCAGTGCGGCTGGCAACTTCAAGCTCCGTCCTTCCTGCTTCTGGGGCTGTGATAGAGGGTCCGCCAGGATTGATTTTAATCGCCAGCTCGAATATATGTTGGACGCCATCAACAACCGCACGCTTGATGACAACACTCTGTCCATTGGCGACCTGTTGCGGAATTGCATCGACAATAGCATTGATATCCCTATTGCCGAGGGCTTTGAGTTTATCCCTTGGCAGGCTGAGAATCAATCTTTGTTGTCGATAGATTCCGGGCGCATTTGTTACAGATGTTAATTTTGGCATCCGCCCCCGCATCACCTGAGATGCCGCAGCGTCCGCTGCCAGCTCCTCGGCATCCGTTGTTTGAGATATCCTAGGCTGATTTGCGCTCCCGATAATTTGGACGCTCTGGATGGTGTGCGCAAGCTCATGAGCAAGCAGCCGCTTTCCGGTGTCCATTTGCGGAGCATACTCTCCATTATCAAACACCATGTGATGTCCAAAGGTATAAGCCCGCGCATTCAAAGCCTGCGCCGATTCCCCTGATCGTGCATCGCTATGCACTCGCACTTTGCCAAAGTCGTGCCCGAAGCGCGGCTCCATGAAAGCCCTCGTGCTCGCATCAAGCGGTCTCCCGGATGAATGCAGCACCTCATTCACTATTGGCGGGATAATGCCAGGAGCAGCCCCAATAGATGCTCGCTGAAGATTATTGTCTTTCTTTCGGCATTCGTTGCAATTGCGCTGCAGAATTCCGTTCGCTTTAGCTCTATGGAGCTTTTCGGTTGCTTTTTGAACTTGAGCCGCCGCCATTTGACTCATCTCTTCATACCACCCTTGCTGCCTACCATACGATCTACTGCCCCATTTTCTGGCCCGAATTATGAACGGATATCCTTTTGAACTTCTATGGAATGTATTTATGAAGAATCTTTTCGTAATCACTTGCTCCATTCGAGTCTTTGTTGCTCTTGACATGATCCAATGCATGCTGGAAAGACTGTACGAGGGAGTCAGGTGTTTCTCTGTTGAAAGCGTAATAGCCATCGCTCTCTGCAATTACAAAAGCTACCTTGTAGTCGCTTGCGTTTGCGCCAGATTGCCGCAGCAGCCAAGTGCCTGCCAGCTCGTTATATGCCCAGGCATCAATGCTTCCGTTCTTCAGCATCTCTATGATAGGCTTTGACGTTGTCTCAATAATCAAGTCCTCCACCTTCAAGCCGCTATTTAGAAGCCCCTGGACAGCCACATCATCTTTAATTGCCCCTATCTTATATTTTTTTAGATCCTCTGGGGCCATGATTGTGATATTTTTATTGCTTGCCAAAAGCACGTTCTTGCCTGGTGCGATTGGTCCAACCCACTTGAAGAGCTGCTCTCTTTCAGGGAGCCGGAAAGTCGTAAAGAGGACGGTATTATTCTCCTTTAAAGCTGTCTGATATCCATCCGTCCATGGAAGGAGCTTGATGGTGCTCGTGTTCAGATCTGTTCCCATTTTTGCACAAATCCTTTCGAGCAGATCTACAGAAATGCCCTGCAGCTTGCCACTCTCCTGGTAATTATAGGGTGGATACTGCTCAGTCATATAGGTCAGATCCTTTGCCGAAAGAGCCTGATCTGAGGCCAAGCATGAAATGGATATGGCCGACACAATAAGAAAAAACAATATAATTGAGGAATTCGACATGGAAAATCTCCTCATAAATCGCTCTCCTTTGCAGTTATTTGTCATTATCCTCCCTTGTATATATAGAAGTCGTCTCAAAATTCAAGTCCGCCTTCAAGACTTGAGAAATACGGCATCTGTATCCATATCATCATAATATCGAACCTTTCAATCGTCCATCGGTGCAGCCTTGGCCGCTTCGATATCGCAGCAAAATCTTCAAGACCCAGCAAATTAATTTATTGATCTGGGGATTTAATGAATATAATTGGTGTGACAGTTCTGGCGCTGATGCTGGCTTTATTGACGCTTGCCGCCGTTCCAGCCTCTGGCGCGGAGGATAATATGTCCAAAATGATCATGCAGGGCGAGGGCAAGGTAAGTGCTGCTCCGGATATGGCACGAATAGTCCTGGGTGTGGAGACAAGGAGCCCCAGCGCAGGGACCGCCGTTGCAGACAATTCCAAGTCCATGAACAAAGCAATAAAAGCCCTGCAGAGAGCTGGAATTGCCGAAAAGGATATTCAAACCAGTCAGTTCAGCCTTACCACGGTGACAGAGGACCTGCCCAAGGCCGAGGACGAAAAGCCAAAGGCTCAGGATTTCCTGGCGAGCAATCTTATCACAATCAGGCTGAACAACACCACTGAGGTGGGCAAGATCCTGGACATTGCCGTCTCTGCCGGCTCAAACAGCATTCAGCAA
>CABMDX010000107.1 GCA_902385025.1 uncultured archaeon
CTAAGGCAATTAGCACAAGGATAATATGTCTCATGGTCTCCCCATTATCTCTCAGGTATCCATAAAGCTTTCCGTCGCATGGAGCTGTTCCATCCAGTCGATTATAATATTGATGATCTTAGCAATCCATGGTATCTTTAAGGATTTTGAGCTCTGAAACGCTGGTTTCTGGATGATCTGCCAGATATTTTGCAATTTTTGGATGGTGTACAAGTTTGCAGTCTATGCAGCTCCAAAATCTCTTCCCCTTTTTGGTCTTCACGAACCTGCCCAATTCTTCATCTTTGCAGGGATAGAGTGGGCAGAAGCAATGCGTGCAGTCCTGCAAAGCGAAATGATGGCATGGATAGTATTGGCAATTGGCTTTGCCCGTGGCCTGCAGTGGCTCATCTGCTACCTGCCGTATCAAATCCGGAACATCTGTCACCAGTCCGTCTGCGCCAAGGCGGAGGAGCCAGCTAGCCTCTTCTTTGCTATTGACAATCCAAGGATAGACAGATAAGTTCTGCTGGTGAGCTTCTTTGAAGAGCCTGGGGCTGACCCTTTCAGGAAAAATGGCATCTGCTTCTGCCCAGAGAGCCAGCTTTACGGGCCTTATGGGCAGCGAGGAGATGATGATGCCAGTCTTTATGTCCGACAGATCTGCAATTTCGCGAAGGCTGGTGTGGTAAAAGGATGTCACCATGCAGCGGCAATTGCAGGCTTCCAGGACGCCTGCCACAGGCTCCTCGATCCCTTCATCCTTCATCTCCGCAACTAACCCGAGTCCCAGCTCTTTGGAGAGGGCTACAGCCTCTTTCAGAGTGGGAATCTTCTGTCCGTCCTTAGTATGCAGGAGATTGAGTTCCTCTACTGTCAGATCCTCAACCTTGCCCTGTCCGCTCGTGGTTCTCTGCACCAATTCATCATGCATTAAAATGAGTTCGCCGTCGCTTGAGATCCGAACATCCAGCTCGACCCAGTCAGCTCCTGCAAGAGCCGCAGCTCTTATGCCTCCCAGAGTGTTTTCGGCCGCCAGGCCTCTTGCCCCGCGGTGACCTATCACCAGAGCCATTCAATCGATGTAATTGCCAGGTTGATATATCACTTTTTTGGAAATACGCCAATAATTGGGCGGCAAACGTTATACTTCAAGAGGACGCCATTCTGATTTGATGCTGGATAATCTTGTGAAGCTCACCAACCTTAAAAGGGATATTGCAGAGATAAATCTGGATCCATTGCAGCGCGGAGGGATTCTGACACCTGAGGCGCGCGCGGCTTTGGTGGAATGGGGAGACGGCTATTCGGTCTGCGACTTTTGCGCCGGCATGCTGGACCGCATCAAGACACCGCCTGTGGAAGAGTTTGTGCATGGCATGCTTCCGGAGTTCCTCGGCACGGATGAGGTAAGGATTACCCATGGTGCGCGTGAGGGCAAGTTCGCAGCCATGCATGCTCTTTGCGATAAGGGCGATTGGGTTGTGATGGATGGCAATGCTCATTATACGACGGTCCTTGCTGCAGAGCGGGCGGGCCTGAATATCGAGTATGTACCCTCCAGCGGAGAGCCGGATTATGCCATCTCCGAGGAGGGATATGCAGAGGCGATCGAGAGGGCTTATGAGCATAAGGGCAACGTGTCCATGGCCGTGCTCACCTACCCGGATGGCAACTATGGAAATCTGGCTGACGCAAAGGCGATAGCAGATGTCTGCCATGATTATGGAGTGCCTCTGCTGCTCAACGGTGCTTACTCAGTGGGCCGAATGCCATTAAACGCTCGCGAACTCGCGGCGGATATAATCGTGGGAAGCGGTCATAAGTCGATGGCAGCCTCCGGGCCGGTGGGTGTGCTGGGAGCCTCTGAGGAATATGCCCGAACCATTTTCCGTCTATCTTCGACCAAGAAGAACAAGGAAGTAGAACTCCTGGGCTGCACCGTGCGAGGTGCGCCGCTATTAACCTTGATGGCATCATTTCCGGCTGTATTGGAGCGCATCCGCCATTGGCCTGACGAGGTGGAAAAGGCGAATAGTTTTGCTGATGGCCTGGAGAAGCTGGGCCTTAAGCAACTCGGCGACCGGCCGCATCGTCATGATTTGATGTTCTTCATGGCCGAGAACCTCTATCAGATCTCCCTGGGCGCGAAAAAGGGTCGCTACTTCCTCTATCGCGACCTCAAGGAGAGGGGCATCAGCGGAATCAAGCCCGGTCTGACTCGCCAGTTCAAGCTGAGCACGTATGGTCTATCCAGTGAGGATCTGAAGAAGGTTCTGCAGGCTTTCCAGGAGATCATAGACTCTTATCCGGCTGCAATAGGCTGATATTGGAGGCTAGAAGCCCTGCAGCCTCCCATTATATGGGCGCAATTTTTAAATAATTCTGTCGGCCGCGTTTTTCTCTCGGCAAGCATCCTTGCAGGAGAAAACTGCAACAAACCCGTGTGCCTTCAAGTGGCGGAAACTATTGGATTGTGAAGCTTTCCCGGCTTATCGCGCAATTATTGTGCAGAACCTTTATTATAGCACATATCAATGATGCACACTGTGGAGGGAAGAATGATGAATTCGAAGTGGGTTCAAAACTCCTTGGTATTGCTTGCCCTGGCTCTTATTTTAACCTGCGTATCTCCGGCTTTTGGGCAGACCAATGAATCCAAAAGCTCAATGTATTGGTTTATGCAAGGCCTGTCTCTTTATAATCAAGAGAAATTTTCGGAATCCCTTGATGCCTACGAAAAGGCTCTGCAGCTCGATCCCAAGGACTCAGAGGCCTGGAATAATAAAGGCATTGATCTGGGACTCCTCGGAAAGTACGATGAGGCGCTGGACGCCTTCAAAAACGCGATCGTTCTCAATGAAAGCTATGCTCAGGCCTGGTACAACATGGGTGTGATATACGATTTCAAAGGGGATTATTATACTGCAGTCCAGGCATACAAGAGGGCCGCTCAGATCGATCCCGATTATCAGAAGGCCTTTGTGAAAAGGAATGTTGATACGGATATCGTGATGGGACGCAGTCTCTCCTGTGCCTGCCAGGATCAACTGGCACTGGTCTAATTCTCTTTTTGGAGTTAATCGCCTGGCCGGGCTAATGCAGGCCGGGCCTTCCGGCCGGCCTGCCCCTGGATTCCTTTCGAGTTCCTTCTTTCGCAGCCTCTATTCCCTATGTCATGCCACTCGAATTTGGCTTCTCTAAAAAAGACCCTGCAAATTTAGGGCTATTCTTAATAAAGGCCACTGCCTCCCATTCCTATTGGAATTTGACTGATGTCTCCCACACCGGTCAGGATGCTGTCGGCATACTGGTGCACATCGTGATATCTGGATGACGCATTTGCGGCTGGAACAGCGTTCTCTGCTGAAGATTGCGGATTAGTGCTGCCAGTGGATGCGCCAGACTCAGAAGCCGATGTGCCGGATGCTCCGACCACATTTGAGGTTGTGACTGATGCTGGAATGTAGCTGGAAGTATCGGGATTGATCCACATGGCCTCGAAATTGCCTTTGGCTGTGACTTGGCCTTCGCTGACTTGGAGGATATTGCCTTTGATGGTCTGGCTGGCAGCATCGAATGTGCCGGTCAGGCGGCTGGCAACCTCTTTATCTCCCTTTTGGGCAGTGATTACCAGTGATACTTTATCGCCATCAGCCGTGCCCGAAACAGCGCCATTCCAGGCTTCTCCGCTATCTGGCTCGTATTTGGCGCTGCCGTACAGATCTCTGCCGTTCTGGCTCAGGACCATTATCACCTGGCCAGTCTCGATGCCCATCACAGACCAGATGTAGTTTAAATTAGGCGCGCTTTCATTGGGAGGCGCGGTCTCTTCAGACGCCTCTGCGGAGGGCGACGCAGGAGTCAATGCGGCTTCGGCCATAAGGCTGCCAGAAGATGCGTTTGAAGTTGTTGAAGAATTTGCCTCTTTGGAAGCGGCGGCGTCATATTCCTGCCCTTGGGCCTGCTGTAGGATGATTTCATTGCCAGAGCCGTGGAAAGGCTGCGCATTGCCCAGTCCTGCCACAAGGAGAAGTGTCAGAAGCAGGAGATGAATCATTGATTCTCTTATCATTTTTTGCCTCCGGATTTATCCGCTCAGATAAAAAAGGACTGGTGCCGTTTATAGATTCGGGCACCGGCTTATTCGATTGATCTGGACAATAGATCATTCCTGTTTTGCTTATTCGCTGCCGCCAGCGCCGCTTGTACCGCCTACACCGCCCATGCCAGGTGGAATTCCGCTGATGTCGCCGCCCAGGCCGATCTTATCTGCATACTCATGGATATCCACGAATCTGGATTTCTTGGTGGTTGATGTCTCGGTCTCGACTGCGGTAGTGTTGACTGCTGCAGGAGCGGGAGTGACTGGCTTTTCCTCCTCGATGATTGCCGGGGTGTAGCTGGAGGTATCCGGGCTGATCCACATGGCGCTGAATGTGCCCTTGTTCATGACCTTGCCCTGATTCACTTGCGTGAAGCTGCCGCCGATGGTCTGATTAGCGCTATCAAAGACACCGGTCAATTTGGTCGTCACCATCTCTTTGTCCTTCTGGGCGCTCAGTGTCAGCTCAACATCATTTCCTTCAACTGAGCCCACGACTTCACCGTTCCAGGCTTTGCCGCCTTCGGGCTCATACTTTGCCTGGCCGAAGATATCTTTGCCATCTTGGTTGAGGACCATGGTGATTTTATCCGACTCTATACCGTCCACTGACCAGATATACTTGAGATCGACAACATCGGAATTGGTCACATTTCCGTTTTCAGAAGCAGTGCCGTTTAGCGGCGCCTCAGCTTCATCTGCAATGGTATTATTCCCAGCAGTGCTCGTTTCGTTCGCATTCTGTCCTATGGACTGACCTGCTGAAATGATGAATACAAGCAACAGGGAACGAATCAGGTATTTCTTATTCAATGACATGCCTCCATTTATTCCCACTTTTAAGCGATAGGTTTTTCGTCATTTGCCTATAGTGGCACACTGTCGGCCCTCCTCCTTTATAAGCTTTTCACATGGCGCATTGCTTCCAATTACAGGGCCAGGCAGCATAGCGAAAAAAAGTATCGATCCGCTCTCCATTCGAGCGGACCTTTTCTGCTTCATTCTAAAAGGCTATTTTCTTGCCGCCATCTCGAGCACGCGTACTGCCTGTGCCCCAGCCTCCAGAATCTCCAGATTCTTGGGGATGAGCTTGGGCTTCTTGGCGAAGGTGACGCGGAAGGCATTGCTGTACGCCTCTTTAGGAAGTCCCAGGTTTCCTGCCTGTATCTGATAGCCTAACTTGGCGGTATTGGCTTCCTGATGAGCGCCCTTTTCAGTAGCAATTTCCGTGGCAGGTACGGATATGGCCTTGACGCCCTCAGGAGCCTGGAACAGGCCGATCAGTGAGTCGTAGAGGATCACTCCCCCCTTCTTGACAGAGGATGCGAACTTCTCCAGTGACGGCCGGTTGAAGGCCACCAGCACATCGGGATGATCGACCACGGGCGAGCCGATAGGCAGGCCGGATACGATCACTGAGCAATTGGAGGTTCCGCCGCGCTGCTCCGGTCCATAGTCGGGATACCAGGAGACTGCACGCCCACAGCCGAAGGCGGCCTGCGCCAGGGCCAGGCCCATGGATAGGACGCCCTGCCCGCCAAATCCAGCGATCTTCACACCTTTTAGCGTGAACTCATGGTCCTTCTGAAACTCGATGCAAGCATGATCCTCGCAGCCAAAGACCTCATCCAGAGCAGCAAGCGAAAAGTCGCTCGGCTCCCTCACAATCGGCTGTGCGCTGGCCGAATTGTCCCTGAACCTCTTCAGCGGGAACTCCTTTTCCATTTGCTCGTTGATGAATTTGGTGACTCCTCTGGCGTCCATTCTCAGGATCGTGGGGCAGGGCGAGAGAAGCTCCACAAAAGCGTAGCCCAATTTATCTCTCTGCACCTCCAGAGCTTTTCTCACTGCCCGGCGGGCCTTGCGAACGTGCTCTATGTCCGAGAGACTGGCACGCTCGATGAAGACCGGCGCTGCTAACGTATCCAGCAGCTCGCAGATGTGAATGGGATAGCCCTGTTCCCTGGGGTCGCGCCCCTGCGGCGTTGTGGCAGTCACCTCGCCGATCAGGGTTGTGGGCGCCATCTGTCCGCCGGTCATGCCGTAGACGCTGTTGTTTACAAAGAAAACTGCCAGCTTCTCTCCCCGATTGGCAGCCTGAATGGTCTCATTGAGGCCAATAGACGCCAGATCTCCATCACCCTGGTAAGAGATGACGATGGCATTATCCTCTGCCCGCGAGATGCCAGTGGCAATGGCCGGCGCCCTGCCATGAGCTGCCTACACATGACCTGCATCCAGATAGTAATAGGCAAATACGGCACATCCGACCGGACTGATCACGACGCATCTATCCTGGATGCCCAGATCGGCCATGGCTTCGCCGATTAGCTTATGCAGTATCCCATGTCCGCAGCCTGGACAGTAGTGCGTGGCAGTGGGCGCGGCTCCGCCCTTTCTCGGAAATGTCTCGTATATTCCCGGGTGTCCTCCCAGAACCTTTTCTCTGGCTGCCATTTTATGTCACCTCCTTGATCTTCTGCATAATTGAATCGAGCTGTATCAGATTTCCGCCATAGCGGCAGACAAGCTCCACAGTCTTGCAGCCGCTGGCCAGGCAAATGTCTTCTCTCATCTGGCCATTGCTCATTTCTACAGAGATGAACTTGCAGCCCTTTTCTGCCAGGGCTCTGATCTCCTTTTCAGGGAACGGGAAGAGCGTGATGGGCCGGAAGAGCCCTACCTTCAACCCTATTTTCCGCGCCTCATCCACTGCAGACCTCGCGATCCTGCTGCTGATGCCATAGGATACGAGCACGGTCTTTGCATCATCGAGCCTATAGCCCTCAAAAGCCACCTCATTCTCCTTTATGCGCTGATACTTCTCCTGCAGCTTGAGGTTATGCCTTTCCATCTCATCAAAGTCCAAGGCGATTGATGTCACAAGGTTTCTCCTTGTCTCTCTACGCCCGGCCACTGCCCATGAAGCATCGATTGAGGGCTCTATGGCCTTTTCTGGAAACTTCAGAGGCTCAACCATGTGCCCCAGCACTCCATCTGCCAGAATCACAACAGGATTGCGATACTTGAAGGCAAGCTCAAAGCCCTTTGCAGTGAAGTCGCACATCTCCTGCACGCTGGCAGGGGCGAGAACGATATTGTTGTAGCAGCCGTGCCCTCCGCCCTTGCACGCCTGATTGTAGTCCGACTGCTCTGGACCGATATTTCCAAGACCCGGGCCCGCCCGGCAGATGTCCACGATGACGCAGGGAAGCTCCGCCCCGGCAATGTAAGTTATTCCCTCCTGCTTCAGGCTCATGCCCGGTCCCGAGGAGGCGCCGAGCACTCGGTGGCCGGCTGTTGCCGCACCGTAGACCATGTTGATGGCAGCCTCCTCGGATTCGGCCTGCACGAATTTGCGCCCGACCTTCGGAAAATAGCGTGAGGCCTCGTGCAATATCTCACTCGCCGGAGTAATTGGGTAGCCAAAGAAGCAATCGCAGCCTGCATACAGTGCTCCCACGATCACGGCACTGTTTCCCGCTATCAATTGAGATGCCATTTTCAGTTCTCCTCCGCCTTTTCTTTCTGAGGCACGTGCACCTCAATTGCCAGCGGCTCGGGACAGGTATAGTAGCAGGCCCCGCATCCTATGCATCCATCACCCGAGTAGACCACAAAGCGGTATCCTCTGGCGTTCAGCTCCTCTCCCATCTTCAGGACGCTTGCGGGACAGGCCTCAATGCACCTCTCGCATGCCTTGCATTCCAGGGAATTGATCACCGGATAGGGCTTGTCTTTGTCTCTGATATCCACGCGCTTGATCTTGCCGCTGATGGTCTTGGGAAGATCCGCCACGAACTCTATGATCCTGGGATACTTATAAGGAGCAGTTACCTTCTTCACATGGTCTTGCAGCTCTTTTTTAAGCTCCTCGGTGGGGGCATAATCCTTAGTGAGTACAACTGTCGCCTTTACCACCTGCCCTCGGATGGGATCAGGAACTCCCGTGATGGCCACTTCCAGGACTGCTGGATGAGACATAAGGGCCGACTCCACCTCAAATGGGCCCGCCCTGTAGCCGGAGCTCTTGATCATATCATCCGTCCGTCCCACGAACCAGAAATATCCGTCCTCGTCCCGCCAGGCAGTGTCTCCGGTATGATAGTAATCATCATGCCAGGTGCGGTTGGTTTTGTCTGGATCCTGATGATAGTCGGTGAAGAGGCCGACGGGCTTTCCTTTGTCCGTCTTGATGACGATCTCGCCCTCTTCGCCAACCTCGCATATCTTATCGTTCTTGCCCACTAGGACGATATCGAATCCTGGGGCGGGCTTTCCCATGGATCCTGGCTTGGGCTTCATCCAGGGATAGTTAGCGATGCAGACCACAGTCTCGGTCTGGCCGAAGCCTTCCATCAATCTAAGGCCAGTGGTCTCCAGGAAGCGCTCATAAACAGAAGGATTGAGCGGCTCTCCAGCAGTGACCGCGTATTTGAGGCGCGAGAAATCGTACTTGGACATGTCGCTCTTGATCATGAACCTGAATATTGTGGGTGGTGCGCAGAAGGTGGTTACACCGTACTTGCCCATCTCGTCCATCATCCTTCCGGCATCGAAGCGGTCATAATCATAGACGAAAACCGCAGAACCGGCCAACCATTGACCATAAATCTTGCCCCAGGCGCACTTCGCCCATCCCGTGTCCGCCACAGTGTAGTGCAGACCGTCGTCCTCGACATTCTGCCAGTATTTGGCGGTGAGGATATGACCCAGAGGATAGGTCTGATCATGCTTGACCATCTTGGGATATCCGGTTGTTCCGGATGTGAAATAGGCGAGGATTATGTCCCCGTTCTTGGTTGCCTGTGCCCCTGTGGGCCTCGGGAAGTCGGATGATGCCTCGTCGAGCTCTTTATCAAAATTGACCCAGCCATCTCTGTTCAAGTCCCTGCTTCCTACAAGGAGCTTTGCGAGAGGAACATTGCCAAGTTCCTTATGTGCTGCATCGAACTCTCCTGGCACACCGTTCTCAGCAATGCAAATGATCATCTTCAGATCAGCTTTCTTGATGCGATAGAGAAAGTCCTTCGCCTTCAGCATATGAGTTGAGGGAATGGAGATGGCACTGATCTTGTTTAGGCCCACCATGCAGACCCAGAACTCCCAGCGGCTCTTGAGGGTGAGCATAATAGTATCTCCCTTCTTGAGCCCGTATCTGCAAAAGAGATTGGCGGCCTTATCGCTTAGTATCTTAAGATCTTTAAATGTGAGAATCTTCTCTTCGCCGTGGTCGTTGCACCATACCAGAGCACGTTTCTCGGGATTTTGTGCAGCATAAGCATCTACAACATCATAAGCGAAGTTGAAATTCTCGGGAACAAGTATCTTCAGGTTTTCTTTGAAATCCTCGTATGATTTGAAGTCAACCTGCGAGACAAACTTGGACAATAAAGAAGACATTTTTGATCCCCTTTGTGCTCTTACATGACTATTGCTAGCAGTTTCACCGGCTTATCATTCAGGGCTTCCATGATATGGTTGATTGAAGAGTCGAAGAAAATGGAATCGCCCTCATTCAGCACGACCTCATTGTCGTAAATGGTTATTTTGAGCGTTCCTTCCAGCACATATTCGAACTCCTGGCCCGGGTGGCTGTAGAATGATGGTTTGTCCTTTTTGGGGTCGATGGTGACTATGAACGGCTCAGCCTTCTTGTGGGCGAACTTTCTGGCCAGGCTTTGATACTGATATTGTTTGCGGCGCTCCACATCCACTGCTTCGCCCTTTCTGGTGACGGTGAAGATGTTCATCTTTGATTCTTCGCCCGTTAGCAGAAGGCCCGTATCTACGTTAAGCTTTCGCGCAATGCCGATTAGAATGCTGGCCGGAATGTCCAGCTTCCCTTCTTCATAGCAGTTATATGTCGCCACAGGCACTTTGAGGTGCTGTGCCATCTCCTCGGACGATACCCGATTCAACTACCTCAGCTCACGAAGACGTGAGCCGATTTCATCAAGCCTTTCCTTCATGCTCATTCCTCAGCGCATCCCGGCTCAAGGGTCCGGCTTTTGATTCTGGTATTATGATTCCGGACCGTAGGTATGCAGGATTGTGACTGCCTCATATGCATATTTGAATCTATCTCAGAAAAACATCCTATTTTGCTGCAGACTATACATTTGACTCATCCACTGTCTAAGGCAATGGGAAGCATACCTTAATAATTAATTATTGCTGATTTCTCTCCAGGTGTTAGCTGAAAAAAGAGCCTGAATGATATCAAATCCAGAAGTTTGATGCGAGGAAAATTATGCGAGTGTTGGAAGAATGCCCTTCAGAGCTGCAATTTTTTTGGCAGGATTCGTTATTTGCATTATGTCTGGCGTCGCGGGCCCGTATTTGAATATGGGTGTAAAAATAATAGAAAACCGGACTAAACTCTGGCCAATGTCTGTTCAGGCGACACCATTCAGGGATGGTCTTATGGAGTGCCTGATAAGTGTTCCTAAAATCCATATCATTTATTTCAGGAGGTCCAATCATCATCATCCAGCCATTTATTGGACTGCGTATTAGTGCTGGCAGAAGCCTTCTTAAGATCCTGATTGGTGAAGATTCTGGAAGCTGTTTGAACTCCTACCCTGCCTCGCATTAGATTGTAGGCTCTCTCCGGATCAATGTTATATTTATCCAGGTATGCATTTCGGGAAAGATGCTCCCCCAATCCTGAAATATAGATCGGATCGCCCATGATGGGTGTGATCTTACCGGCAGGCAAAATCCATTCAAATCCTTGTGGCAATGTGCAATCAAGCCAATCGGAATTGCTTGACAGGGCCTCATCCGCTACCTCATTAACCACGCCGCAATTCTTGCAGATAAACTTCTTCATAGCAAAACTCACCTTCAAAGGTTAATTAAGATCATAACAGTATATATAATTTACTTAGCAAATGATTTATTTCAATCCTTATCATTTTTTATATAGGAATACGGATTATCATATTCTTCGAAGAAAATATTCTCTCAAAAGATGCCTCTCTAACAGACGCTGCATATTTGATCATCCTGGCCAATGCGAGAGCAAGAATGCATTGGACCCATCAGGCCAGAAAGTTTGGCAATTTGCCATCCCATCACCTTAATTAATCTCCATACCACTATTGACAGAATATCTGCTATTCTCTGGGGGAATTCCTCCTAATATGCCTGAAATATTCCTGTTTCGGCATGAATATGTATTCTGAAGTTCAAGGGTCAACTCCCTATTGATTGCCGTGCCAAAACCTGCATCGTTTAACATAACTACGGAGCTGCAGGAGTTGAACAAATGACCGTTCCACTCGAAATAGAGTGTGAGGATAATGTTCTCTGGGGGAGATATATTTCAGATGTGCCGTTATATAACAGGACGAAAATTTTTCTGTCGCAAAAGTTATAAACTTTAAAAAATATCTAGTTAAGTATGAAGCCCATCGATTGGTTGGATTCTTCCCATTTCATTCAGGCTCGCGAGAAATTTGCGGCCGAGCATCCACATTCATTCAACATCATGCTTGCTATTGCCCTGATAATTATGGCCTGCCTGGCAGCGTTTCTTGTATCAGATCTTCTATCCCTCGGATCGAATTCCGATCACAGAGGCGGTCTGGCGGGATTCGATCTCGGGGATGCAGGAAAGGGCATCCTTGCGGCGATTAACCTTGGTGAGAAAGGGGCAAAACAGGTCAGCGAAAATTCTTCTGAAGCATCAATAAAAAGCATTAGCGGATATGCAGCTTCTAATTCATCTTCAAACAAGAAATATACAGCCACGCCTTCGGCCAATACATCGAATGTAGGGAATGCTAGCCTCTCTGCAGCGAAATCTCCAATCCTTAAGCCAAGCGCGTCCGATGGCAGCTCTGATAGCTCCAGTAAAAAAAGCAGCACCATAATAAAAAGGCATAATAGCTCCTCCTCATCGAGTTCTGCGGATTCGATGAAGAAAGAGGACAGCAACCAGACCGTCGCGAACAGCACACAAATTAACTCGTCGATGATAAATCAATCCATACAGAATCAGTATCCAACATCCCTGATGGAAAGAAATAATTCTGGGATCGACTATCAGAATCTCGGCTTGACGCAATTTGATAAAGCAAAAATCGATTTATTCGGGCAGAATTCATCTGATGCCGCAGAGCAAGAAACACAAATTGCCACCCCCATTTTGCAGGAGAGTCCTGAAACCGTAGGCGCTGGTAGCAGCAAGACCGAAAAGGATACGGCACTATCTGGCAACGATACTGTAGCAACAGACACAGATGCTGCACCATCTAGCAGCGATACTGCAGCAACAGACACAGATGCTGCACCATCTGGCAGCGATACTGCAGCAACAGACGCAAATGCGGCACCATCTAGCAGCGATACTGCAGCAACAGACACAGATGCTGCACCATCTGGCA
>CABMDX010000108.1 GCA_902385025.1 uncultured archaeon
CGATGCCAATGCCCATCCGTCCGTCAAGCTGGCTTTCTTTGGCATTTGCCTGCATTTCCAGAAGGAGAGTCGCACCCTCATTTATCGTCATGTACCTTTCCCCAGGAATGGTCTGAATATCAAGGAACAGCATGGTATGAAGATTGCGTGCCAGATTCTCCGCCAAAACCTGGTAGGGCGTCTCAGGAACGATGCGCTTTCCCCATGAAGTGTAAGGAAAGGGGATGGTGGTGGACCTTCCGAAACGATAGTTTTGCAGACCGCACAGGCCTGAGACTGCAGTGACATTGGAAGAGGAATGAATCACCCGCGTTTTTATGCCGAGCTTGACGGCACGCAGGCGCAGGTCCAGGTGAGTGGTTGAGACCATGGCGTCGCCTCCTACGAGGAAGGCCACGTCCTTATGTCTGGCCTCCTCCAGCCAGGAGGGATCTACCTCCACATCGGTGCGGGAGAGCAGCCGAATCTTTTTGCCATAGAGCTTCTCCATTCTTTCGATAGATGCGCCCATCAGCCGGGAGGTATAAAATTCGGCATAAACCAGGTCTGAAGCGCGGATAGCCTCCAGGCCCTTGACTGAAATATCCCGCTCGTCATAGAGCCCAAGGCCAATGAATTGGAGCATGCTTTTCCCTCGCCACGCTTGCTTAAAAAAGCTCCTAATGCAGAGGTATTGGCGGCATCTTATGATCGCGCCCTAATTCGGTAGATCTATATCCCATCCCATGAATTATGAAAATATGATTGGCAGGGCAACTCAGGTGGTGGATTGCCGGGAGAGCATGGGACTTGCCAAGGGCGGAGGCCTGGCCCAGAGGGGCACCCTCTCCGAGGCGACGAAGCCGGATGTGATCGCTATAGCCATGTCGCCTGGAAGGCGCCACATTACAAAACCCGTTTGCGAAATGACCTATGGGCTGCGCCGGGAAGGCATCCAGACCAGCGTGCTGGTTTTGGAGGCAGGAACCGGAGTTCCGGAGAGCTTTCCCCAGGCATCGCGAGGCTACGGCCCCACCTTCGGGCTGAATGAAAGGGAGATTGAACAGGTTGCGCGCCACAAGATAGCAGTCCTGCATCTGGGAAATGTGCGCTCCCACGTCATCCACAAGACAAAGGAGGTTCTGTCTCAGGTGGATATCCCGGCGGTAGTGGTAGCCCAGTGCCCCATCGATATGGAGGACTTCGCCCGCGAGGGCATAAGGACCAGATCGGTCAAGCCGCCCTTCCAGAAGACTCTGACCAAAGGCGAGGTAGTGGACATAGTCACGGGCATCACCCGGGGCGCTACCTGCACGCGCGTCAAGCTCAATACTCTCGCCAAGGTGCTCAATAAGCATCTGGCTGAGATTGCCGCTCGCGAAGCCCAGGAAGCTGCAGCCGCCAGCAAGAAGAAACTCAAGAAATAAAGCTCTTCGATTCAGACGAAGACGATTAATACTATTTTCATCGAAGCTAGCGCTGATGAAGTTCGTGGTGATTCTAGGGGACGGTATGGCAGACCTGCCGCTGGCTGCCTTGCAGGGCAGGACCCCCCTGCAGGTTGCGAAGAAACCCAATATGGATCTGGTTGCAGGACATGGCAGAAGCGGACTGGCATTGACGGTCCCAGACGGCTTTCCGCCTGGAAGCGATGTGGCGAATCTATCCGTCATGGGCTATGAGCCCCAGAAGTACTACACCGGCCGGGCGCCGCTGGAAGCGGCAGCCATGGACGTGCCGCTGGAGAAAGAGGACACCGCCTTTCGCTGCAACTTTGTTACAATAGACGGCGGCATCATGAAGGACTACAGCGCGGGGCACATCACGAGCGAGGAGGGACGGGAGCTGATCGAGGCTCTGGCGCCCCTGATGCCTGGCAAGAGGCTTTACGCGGGTGTAAGCTATCGCAATCTTCTGGTGCTGAAAGAGGGCTCAAGAGCGGTATGCACGCCTCCGCACGACATAAGCGACCAGAAAGTCGAAGCTCATCTGCCCCGCGGCCAGGATGCAAAGCTGCTCATCGATCTGATGGAGGCGGCCAGGCCCGTTCTTGCCGCTCATCCCGTAAACCGCAAGCGTCTGGCAGAGGGAAAGAACCCGGCTAACGCTATTTGGCTATGGGGCCAGGGGCCTGCGCCTGCCATGCCCGCATTTCAGGAAAAGCATGGCCTGAAAGGAGCCATGATCTCTGCAGTGGACCTGCTGAAGGGAATCGGGAAATATGCGGGGCTAAAGGTCATCGAGGTTCCCGGCGCTACTGGAACCATAGATACTAACTATGAAGGAAAGGTAGAGGCAGCGATGCAGGCTTTGCGCCGCCTGGACTTCGTATATTTGCATGTTGAGGCTCCGGACGAAGCGAGCCACGAGGGCGACCTGGAGCAGAAGATCAGGGCCATTGAGCTATTCGATAAGAGAGTGGTCGGGCCGCTGCTGGAGGGCCTGGAAAAGGGCGGCAAGGACTGGCGAGTGCTGCTGATGCCAGACCACGCCACGCCCATATCCATCAAGACGCACAGCCGCGATCCCGTGCCCTTCACCATCATGGGCAAGGGGATTATGCCGGACGGCGTGGAGAGGTTTGACGAGGAAGAGGCGAAGAGGGGAGGATACGGGCTGGTGGAAGCGACGAAGCTCGTGGGAATGATGACAAATTAAAATATTAAGAGAGCAAGACTGAACCTGTCGAATACTATCGATCTGCAGAACTCTTGCCAATGGAAGAGCGATTTTCATATGATGTCGCCAAAGAAACTGAAAGCCCAGATTGCGCTAGGCGAAGATAGCCGCTGCCATTTTAGGCACATCACAAATGCCGATTCCCTGGCAGCGGAGATGGCGGCCTTCGCCAATTCCGAGGGAGGGACGATCTTTCTTGGTGTAGATGACGACGGCACGCTGAAAGGTCTGGACAAGGCAGATGTTGCACGTCTCAATCAATTGATCAGCAACGCTGCCTCGCAGAACGTGCGAAGCCCTCTGACGGTGCAGACCGAAAATGTTTCCGTGGGCAAGGATCGAGTGGTCATCGTTCTGAGCATCCCCAGGGGTGTGGATAAGCCTTATTTCGACCGCAATGGTGTGATATGGCTGAAGAGCGGCTCAGACAAGCGAAGGGTGAATTCCAGAGAAGAGCTGCGCCGCATGTTCCAGAGCGTGGACCTGTTTCATGCCGACGAGTTGCCGACCAAGGCCGGCATCGATAAGCTAGATCGGCTGCGCTTTCGGGATTTCCTTCAAGATGTGTACCAGCAGCCATACCCGGAATCGCCTGCACAGCTACAAAAACTTCTGCAGAACATGAACCTGGCCACGGACGACGGCATGTTGAACCTGGCAGGAGTGCTTCTTTTCGCCGAGCATCCGGAATGGATAAAGCCATTGTTCATCATAAAGGCCATTCGCTATCCGGGCAATGAGATCCATGTGAGCGAGTATCTGGATACGGAAGATTTTGCCGGACCGCTGCAAAAGGTCTTCGAGGGCGCCATGGCCTTTGTCATGCGCAATCTTCGCAAGGTGCAGGCCGGCCAAAGCGTGAACGCTCCCGGCGTGCCGGAGATTCCTGCGGTGGTTTTGAGGAGCTGCTGGTCAATGCCCTGGTGAATCGGGATTACTTGATCAGCGCCCCTATCAGGCTGTTTATATTCAACAATCGTATCGAAATAATAAGCCTAGGAAAACTGCCCAATAACCTGACGGTAGAGAAAATCCTGACAGGAAATTCCAATATCCGCAACCCTATCTTGGTCTCCTACGTCGCTAAGGGGCTTCTTCCTTATCGAGGTCTCGGTTCTGGCGTCAAACGGACACTTGAGAATTGGCCAGATATAGATTTTATCGATGACCAGGAGGGCGGCTTTTCATGGCAACAGTTCACCGAAAAGAGATGGACGGTTCGAAGGAACCTGGCACAAGTCACCGTGAAAGTTCGGAGAAAAGTTCGGAGAAAATTCTGGCCTTGCTGAAGGCCAATCCCAAGATCGCTGCCAGAGAGATTGCAGACCTTTTGGGAATGACCCCGCGTGCAGTGGAAAAACAGATTGCCAAACTGCGAAACGAAGGTCGAATAAGGCGCATCGGTCCCGCCAAAGGCGGGCATTGGGAGGCCACAGATTGAAATCCGCCTAACCCTGTTTTTTCTTTCTCTTCTCCTCTTTCTTCCTCTCCACTCTGTACTCCTGGAAGATGCTCTCCAGCCGCTCCGCCTGCCGCCTGGCAAGAAATGCTTTTCTCTCCTCCTCCCAGGCGGCCCTGGCAGCCTCGACGCGCTCCGGGCGCACAAAAGGCAGGCCGTCGATCTTTTGCACTGCCAATTGCCTGCCGCCATAGACCGGGATGCCCTTTTCCAGGAAGTACTCCTGCATTGCCGGTGCCATCTCGCTATCGATTATCACCGCTACAACTCCCTTTTCCTGCAAGAGCTCGACTGTGCTCTTTCCTCCGCCACTGGCATCCTCCAGATAAACCAGATCTCCGGTCTCCAAGCCCCAGCGCTCGCATGCCTTTAGCACCGCTTCCCTTGAGAATGCCTCCAGTGGCTTTATGCGGCGCAGGCCCTGCAGCTCCTCGATCTTCTCCATCTTCTTCTGACGCGCGAGAGCCTTCTTCAGCTTTTTTATATATTTTCGCTCCGAGCGCAGCACAGAGCGCAGCCTCTCGATCTCTTTATCGCGGATCTTGATCTCATGATGACGCTTGATCTCGCGGGCCGTCTTGTCCCTCAGGCGATCGATCTTGGCATTGAGGGAACGAAGGGCTGCATCCTTTTCTCTGGCTTTTTCTGCAAGCTCGTCCACGTAGGAGCGCAGCGTTCTGACCTGCTCGGCAAGCTGCTGGTTTTGGCTGCGCAAAGAGGCATCCTCTACAGCAATATTCGCCGGCTCTTTTAGAGCCAGGGGCCTCGTCTCGGGCTCCCTTAGCGGCGCAAACTCGGCAATGGCATTCTCGATGGAATAGCCCCTGACCACCAGCGCCTTCACCTCATCAGGATCGATTTCAGACGGAACCTTCTTTTCCACGAGCTGAAACTTATTCCGATATTTCTTGAAGGCACTGGCAGCTGCTGCCAGTGCATCTCGCTCATGGTCGTTTTTGTAGCCGAATTCCTTGCCGAGAGCAATCTTCTCCTCCGCAGGCATATCCGCTCCAGGTGAGAAGAGGACGGCGCTAAAAGCCCGCTTCACCTTCTCCACAGCGCCAGGCGTAGGAAATACATCAGTTGCTACCACCAGTGGTCTGCCCCGGGCTGCAATCCATTCGATCACACCCGAAGAGGAGAGTTCTCTGGCACTGATCAGATCCACCAGCTCTCCCTTCAGGTTCAGAGCGGCAATCCCCGTCGTCGTTCCCGGATCCAGGCCCACGATGATATATCCCCGCCGCTGAAGCAGGGGCTTGTATTGCAGCTCCGGCCGCTCGATGCTCTGCACCTTGAGCTGAGCATCACAAAAGTAGCCGGTGTCGATGTGCACCTTTTCTCTCGGAGCCTCCACCACGAACTCGGCGCGCGTGTAGCCGCCCAGGCCCTCCACGGCCCGGAAGGTGTATTCCAGCCCCGCCTCGCCTAGCTGCCGCTCCACATCGCGGGCCAGGCCCTTCACAGCTCCATGAATCTTGCGAGAGTAGCGGTTCTGGCTCCAGCCGCCCCGCCCGAGCGAGCGGCGGCGGCTGACCTTGATCCATGTTCTCTCCTCAAAGGCTGAGAGGACTGCACCCACCCCCTTGCCAGCAAGCCGCGCGCAGACCTCCGCCTCTTGCAGGGATTTGGTGCGGTCGAAAGTCATGCCATGCCAGCGAGCGATCTTCGTTAAAGCCTCCGTTCGCTCGCCGCCTGTCACCTGCACAAGCTTGGTTGCCGCCGGAAGCCTGCGCATGAGATTGATGAGCTCCTTTCGATCCGCTGCCAGCTCATGCACATTATCCATGGCCACGATCTCAGGCTGGCGCTCACGTATGAGCCGGATGAGCTTGTGCCTGCTGATCATATGCTGAGGAACGGCCACGTCGCCCTCCAGGATAACCAGAGAGTAAAATGGAGCCTGGCGGCTGCTGGGGGAGCCGCTGGCGATGTCCACGCCAAAAACCGTCAAGTTTTGGAAGCCTCCTCCTGTGTCTCCCCCGGCGGCATCTCTCGGGCACCCACCAATTCCAAAGCGCTCTCCAGAGGCATGACTATCTTGTATTTGCGTTCAAAGAAACGCAGCACATTTCCCAGATCCCTCACCAGAAGCTCCCTGGCGTGGGGATGCTCGAGCTGCACAGCCTGGGGCCAGTCGATGATCCTCGGGCCCTCGTCGGAAATGATGACGTTGAATTCACTCAGATCTGCATGGATGAATCCGAGGCGGAGCGCGGCTGCCACAGCCTCCAGGATCATCTTTTGCGCCTCCTCGGGGTCCGAGAGCGTAATCCGGTTGAGCTGCGGGCCAGGGATGAACTCCATGGCCAGAGCATGCCGGCTCAGGGCCACAGGTCGGGGCACGGACACGACCGGATAAAGCTTTTCCATTACCTGAAACTCTCGTCTGGCGGCAAGAGCTGCCGCATAGAGCCAAGGAACCTTTGGCAGGTCTGTCAGATGATCGCGCAGGCGGCGCACATGCTTAAAGCTGGTTCGTCCCTGTCGGTGAAATTTTACGGCCAGGGGAATCTTGCCACAGGCTTCGTAGACCACCGCCTCCTTTCCGATGCCAAACCGCTCACCGATACGGGATACGTGATCGCGCTTTACAAAATCGTACAATGCCAGGAGATCGTAGGCATCAAAATCTATCTGGTAGCCTACGTAGTGCAGCTTTTCCCGCATCACCAGCTTCTGCTCAAATAGCTGGCCCAGCCGGAACTCTGCTTTGCGGGCGTTCTGGCCTGAGAGGCGCGCCACCTCTGGGATGGGGACCCACTCATGAGTCCTCATCCCGGTCTCGATGGCACCAAGCAAAGAGACGTCCTCCTTGCTCAGGCTTAGAAATGCTTTTGCGAGATTTTCCACAGATATTACTATTAGCCTGTTTGGGCTAAAGCTTTACCTCTGGTAGCTCTTCCAGCGGCTCTCAAGGTTTGGAGACTTGATGGTTTCCATCACATAGTCGGCAAACTGAGTTCCCGTGGCTCCACCAGAGCGACCGGTGAGCACGACCTTTTTCTCGAACTGGCCGCAGATGTCCAGGGCCATCTCCATTCGGTTTGCCGCTTCAACGAAGCCGATGTGGCGCAGCAGCATCACAGAGGCCCGGAGCATGCTGGCGGGATCGGCATAGGCTGCCCGTCCCTCATCTACCATGCGCGGAGCCGAGCCATGGATGGCCTCGAACATGGCATAGCGCTTGCCGATGTTGGCGCTGCCTGCCGTGCCCACACCGCCCTGAAACTCAGCAGCCTCATCTGTCAGGATGTCTCCGTAGAGATTGGGAAGAACAATGACCTTGAAGTCTTTCCTGCGTTTCTCATCCACAAGCTTCGCGGCCATAATGTCCACGAACCAGTCGTCAAACTGAATGTCCGGGTAGTCCCTGGCAACGCGCCTGGCGGTCTCCAGGAATTTTCCGTCAGTGGTCTTGATTACATTGGCCTTGGTGACGGCCGAGACCCTTTTTATGCCGTTCTTCTTGGCGTATTCAAATGCCAGGCGCACAATCCTCTCTGCGCCAGGGGTCGTGATGATCTTGAAGTCCACTGCCAGGTCGTCGGTAACAAGGAATCCCTTGCTGCCAAGGACGTACTCTCCCTCGGTGTTCTCCCTGTAGAAGATCCAGTCGATGCCTTTTTCTGGCACCTTGACCGGCCGTACATTGGCAAACAGGTCCAGTTCGCGGCGCATAGAGACATTGGCACTCTCCAGGTTCGGCCATTTGTCGCCCTTCTTGGGAGTAGTGAGGGGGCCTTTGAGGATGACGTGGCACTTTTTTAGAGCCAAAAGAGCTTCCTCGGGGAGAGCCTTCATGGCCGCCGCCCGCTCCTCAATGGTCAGGCCCGGGATGTCCTGCAGCTTTACTTTTCCTCTTGTGATCTCCTCGGCCAGTACATATTCCAAAACCCGCACGGCCTCCTTGGTAATATATGGGCCTATGCCGTCGCCGCCTACCACGCCGATTATTATGGGTTCCAGTTTGCTGTAGTCCACCCAATCTTCGCCCGCCTTCATCTGGTCAACGCGCAACAGCTGCGCCTCCAGCAGCTTGGCGAAGTGATCCTTCGCCTTCTCTATGGCCTCAATCTGGTTCATGGATCGCACCTATTCCTCAAGGGTAGGTGTGGTTCTGGGTGATCAATCTTTTGCAGAATCGAGCGTTACACCGCATTCGCAGCAAAAGAGCATTGCAGAATCGGCGAAAGGACAAATCGGAAAAAGAGATACAGGTAAACGGAGATGCTCTTTGGGCTAGATCAGTCCCTTAGCTCTGAGGGTTGCTTTCATCTCCGAGAGTTCAATCTCGATTCTCTCAAATCTCTGATCCATGTAGGTTTTAAGATCCTTCCTGGCATCTTTTATCTCGCTCAGCATATCGTCTTGCTTATCCAGCATGGAATCCATTTTGCCGAGCATCGTATCCTGCTTATCCAGCATGGAATCCATTTTGCCGAGCATCGTATCCTGCTTATCCAGCATGGAATCCATTTTGCCGCCAAGGTTTATGTTAATGTCCTTGACCGCGACGAGGATCTCCTTCAGAACTTCAACTCCCTGGTCCAATCGTGAGTCCGTCTCGCCCTGCGCCACAAGCTTGCAAAAACCGCTGAACTCACCACCCGCATCTGAATATCCCTTTTCTATGGAAGATACCCGGATAAGTGTGTTTCTGATATCAATGGCCTCTTCGAACCATTTCAGCTTATCCCCATCTCCTTCTGCAATGATTCTTACTCTCCCGTCCGGCAGGTTCTCGATCCATCCCTTCAGGCCAAGAGCATTAGCTATTTGGACCACTCTTGCCCTGTAGCCCACCTTCTGGACGCTGCCCGAGACATAAGCAGTAAGCCGCTTCATCCTTAGCAATTTGGCTTCCTTAATATATGTCTTTTCTGCCGGAAAGCTAAATGCCCACGATGCCCGTCTCAAATCTCACTCAGACAGTTGAGCCCGCACAAGCTCGGCCTTGGAGCATGAAAGAGTGTATTTTTTGCCAGATACGGCAAGCTTTATGCAGGGCATTTTCTTTGCAGAAGTCTCCGCATGCTTCTTAGGAGATGCCCATGAGGGATGTGATCAAATCTTATCTGGCCAACATTGAGCGGGAGATGAAGATGGGCAGGGCAACAAAGAATACCATCCTCCGGTGCTGAAAGATCAAATGGAGGGCCTGGATTTACAAATCAAGGCTACAAAATGGAGCAAAGTGAAGATTCAAACTGAAAACCGCATCATTTGGCGTGCTCTTCAATGGATTTCGCAATTTCCGTCCAGACTTGATCACGCTCGCCGTTCTCTCTCGAGAAATTAATAACTGGCATTCCATCACGTGGCAATGCTTGAAGGTCCTTTAAAACAGGCTCGCTTTGCCACAAGCATTGTCTGACGATCACAGGAATGACTCGGAGCCCGCTTTCCATGCGCCTTTTCAATAGTTCTGGCAATTCATCATCTTGAATGAA
Source organism: uncultured archaeon (assembly GCA_902385025.1). Taxonomy (GTDB): domain Archaea; phylum Halobacteriota; class Methanosarcinia; order Methanotrichales; family Methanotrichaceae; genus Methanothrix. Next base: position 9,571 of record CABMDX010000108.1, read on the forward strand.
TCGAGACGCGATAAAGTCACTGCTTATAAGAAGAACGGCTAGGTCGCAATTTTTTATTGCTTTCTGTATTTCCTGATACCATTCGTCTCCTTCCTCGATACGACGATCCTGCCATGTATCGATCACGCCACGTCGCACCAGTCCTGACAACATTGTTATAAGTTCTTCTTTGAATTCTTCATCCCTATGAGAGTAACTGATGAACACTCTTGGTGATTGGCTCTCATCTTTTTCAATCATTTCCATATTTCCTGCCAAATCCATTTCCCACTGATGATGCAGAGATTTGCGGAGTGGTTCAAAGCTTGGGCGATTAAGCGGGATGGCATACAGATTCAGAACCAGATTGAAAAGGCTTATAGGATAATGTGTTTCATCGCAAAAATCGCCAGGTTTGCAATTGAGCATATCGTGTGGAGTCGTTGGACG
>CABMDX010000109.1 GCA_902385025.1 uncultured archaeon
AACACACATCCCTTCGGCCCCCTACTCCCCCGGGTGCGGGGCGCACCCCCCCCCCCCCCCCCCCCCTCCCCCTCCACCCCCCCACCCCAAAACCTTTTATCCCCCCCACCAACTGGATGTGATGAACATAATCCGTAATGTGGTCAGGAAAAGAGAGATAACCGCCCTCATGGCTCTGCACGACCTCAATTTGGCCTCGGCCTTTTCAGATCGCATTATCATGATGAAGAAAGGAAAGATAGTGGCTGCGGGCGATCCCGCGTCTGTAATCACTGCCGAAAATATTGCATCCGTATACCGTGTGAATGCAGTAGTGCGAAATTTCTCTGATCGGCCCATGATCATGCCTCTGCAGCAGATACGAGATGCCTGAGCCTTGGGAATCAGGATGATGGCCACTTTGTCATGAGCAGCAGGACCAGAAGGGACAAGAGTTTCAGGATTCTTTGCCTTTCTGAGTAGCTGTGCTCGGTATCGAAAACTGGGCGTATCTTCTCGAATCCTTCAACGTGGGAGGGCTCTACCTGTAATTCATGTCAATTTCTTCAGGAAACTGAACATCAGTCGATTCTATCTCCGGAACAATGAGCGAGATTTCCAGCCCCAGGCAAAGCAGATCATTTACCGCTTCGAGCAGATTGGTTGCAGCGCATAGGTCCACCGGATCCTGTCCGGAGCTGGTTCCAAGCAAGCAGATGCCTCGCATGTTGTGCAATGGTGCAAGCCCCGCCAGGAGGCCATTAAGCCCTCCGATGGCTCCACTGCAGAGCAGCGGGATGTTATGCTCTCGCAGAGCCTCAACAGTCTCGTTGTCACTGGCAGCTCCCAGAACCTTCTCCTTCGTGTCACCGACATAAGCCGCTAATGTGATCACATCGCTGACTCCTTTTTCCCTGGCGGCTTCCAGGATATCGCCAGCCAGCCTGTGCATTCCCAGGACATCAAGCGGCTGGGCCTCTCCTGAGAGGATATACATATTCTCTTTTTCCTTTGGTTTCAAAAGCTCCGCATGCAATAGCTGGGTTATTCCCTGGGAGACAATTACCTGAGGGGGAAAGCTGCGCGAATAAAAAGGCTTAATGGTGCTGCATTCCAGTGCCGTGGCCAGATAATCGGCAGCTACCTTTCCCACGCTTCCAATACCGGGAAGGCCGCAAATGCAGATAATGCGAGATTCAAACATTAAAGATCGGTTGGCGTGCTGCTATAACAGACTTTCGCCAACCGCTTTGGAAGGAACCTCTAGTTGCCCACTGCTTTGATCATCCAGTTGACTTTAACGGTCTCGTTTGTGGTGCCTATAATTCTCTCCGCAGGGTCCATCAGGCCATTGGAAAAGAGGTACGAATTGCCAGTACCATTGCCGTTCTCCATGACGACGTATGCGCTTCCGCGGTCGTAGAATATCACATAGAAGTCTCCGCTTATTATCAATGCGGGAATCTCGATGGTTCCATATACAGGCGCAGTGGGTGATAAGAAGTAATTATTCTGTGCGTCAGCGAATTTATAAAGAACATTGAGATCTTTGTCCCTGATTTCCAGGAGGAAATTCTTGTCGGCAGGGAATGATTGCGTGCTGTTGTTGAAACCGCTCCAGGCCAATATCTCTACGGATTTCAGCTTCCAGTCGGATTTGGGTGCGGTGAACTTTACCGCCTCTCCTACACCCAGGCCATATATGCCAAACTCGTCTATTGATCGAAATAGCGTCATTTTCATAAGAGAGACATTCTTTCCGCTATCTTGGGAAAGCACAGTTGTCCCTGATGTTGCCGCATTATCTGCGGCGACAGCCCCAAAGCATAATGCCGCGCAGCATAAGGCAGCCATAAACAGGATAGTCTTCTTCAAATAGATCACCAGTGATTCATAATGAATTCTATCCATATATATAGATGCTGATGAGTAGCGCCATTGGAAAATTCAATGACAGGAATAGCTATGAGCATAGCTAATTTTTAGGACACCAAATTTCCAAAAATTAAAATTTTAATTAGATTTAGATAAACCGCGTATCCGGATAAGGATCATTTTACCGGATTTTCGGCAAAAAATGATCCATTGCAGGCAGGCTTCCGGTTGCCGTACCGGCCTGAAGCAAGGATAAAATGATCTTTAGTTACCACTCAAAGTCATGATCCAATTCACAGGAAGAGTCTGGTTATCGGCTATAATCAGATTCGATGGCACAAGCTCATTTCCCGCCTCAATATAGAGGAATGAATTCTCGCTGGTCTGATTGAGTTTTTCGCATGCAATGCTTACTGCACCTCTATCATAGAAGCATACGTAAAAGTCGTCGCTTACGGGAATTGATGGGATCTCGATCGTGAGCGGATACATTTCGGTGGCATTGCGCGCATAGTTGGAGTAGGGGAGCTGGGAGTCAGCAAATTTATAGAGCAAATTAAGATTTTTATCCCTTACTTCAAGGGCGATTATCCTTTCTTGTGGAACCGTGGCTGCTGTTCCATTGTAACCGTCCCATCCGATCAACTGTACCTGATTAAGCTTCCAGCCTGCCTTTGGTGCCTTGAACTTGACAGCTTCAGCAACAAAGAATCCGATCCTGCCGAAGAGCGATACCATATCCACTGGAGCCAGTTGCTTTTCCGTAAGATTTCCTGTGTATGAATTAATCAATTGATTTTGAGTCGCTTGTGCGTCTGCAGCCGCAGCCATGCCTCCTAGAGTCAGGGCTGCCAAGCATAACGCAGCCATAATCAAGACCATCTTCTTCAAATGATCACCTAAGATCTTGAATTAAATTCGATCTTTAAATAGATGATGCTGAAAGGATAGCCGTATGCCATCGGCAGCCGTCAGGCTATCCAATCTCCATTAATTTCCTGATAAAAAAGAAGCTAAATCTTGCTGAATTGCGCCGCTTTAGGAACAAGGAAACAGGTGCAATCAAATATCCCTCGTGCACTCTTCTTCTCAAACTGCTCCAGGAGGTTCATATCCAAGAATCCGCCGCTGCAGCACGGGAGCCAGTAATCCTCTTCCTCATCAGGATCTTCCTCCTCGGTATAGAGCTTCAGATTCGTCTCGATATGATAGGTTCCTGTATAATCTGTTTCCATCATTAGCGTTGGCTCATGCCAGGCCTTCATGGCAGGGCCGAGAACCGGAGGCTCAGCTTCATCGGTCTCATCCTCTTCGGAATCATCGTTTTCGGGGTCCACGGAATTTCCTGCCCGCCGAATGGCCGAAAAATGAGCATTGCCGTTGATCATATCCTCGTTTAAATTCATGGACGTATTTTTATAATCCAGATCGGTTTCCAGATTAATGTCAAGTCCCTGCGCTCTCTCTACCCTGTTATGAATAGAACTGAATGTATCCCGGTTCATTATCTTGGTTTCGTCACTGAATAGAGATTTGAAGATCAATGGATGGGCTGTATAATATCCTGACCCCACTGTCAATGCCGAGGGACTGTGAGTCATCTGGCCATCTTCTTTTGTCTGGATTATGCTGGTTGAATCCTCTTCATCCTCAATTATCTTTCCATCTTCATCATATGCGCCATTGATCCAGGTCCTGTTCAGGTATGAACTCTCAGCATACATTATGGAAGCCATATCCATTTTTCCGCTTCCATGGGCCTTCATCTTTGCCTCAACGCCATTATTTTTATGGCCTGCTGGGCCAAGATCATCCGGCATCAGTGAATATTTATAAGCAGAAAAGAAACCATTTCCACTGACGTTCTGCTCCATATTGAAGGTTAAATTCCTTTCTTCTATGGTCGTCGGATTCTCATATGCTACGAAGTTTCCTTCAGCCTCTTCGGCACTGCATAAATCTGTATGCGTGCTCATGCCCACAAGTGCCACGAAGATCAGTAGCACGGAAATAATATTCAGAACTTTTCCCTCCCTGATGCCGAGTGCGATTTTTGATCATCTCAATTAGTTAAGATCATAGTATTTAAAATATACGCTGATGGGATAATCATAATAAAAAAGGCATAACTATTTCTAAAGAAATAGTAGCATAGGCATCAAGTATTATATTCATCTGTATTCTCTATGGGAATTTCACATCTATCAAATGCCTTGACGATATGAAAAGTCTCAAATTTTCCTATACAAAAAGCATGAATCCGCTAATTGCTTCTGGCAACTGCATTTAGGGATTTTTTGCTAATAGCGAACGCCAGGCCCCCTGTCCGTTTTATCGTGAATAGATGCCGCAGCTTAGCGAAAATTCGCCTCGGAAGACCTTTTAGCTATCTCTTAGCATAATGATCCTAACCGCTTCTATTTTGATCATTTATCATAAAATAGCCAATGAGTTTATTACTTGATATGCACACTCGATAACCTTTTATAATTAAAAGAGATTTGTCTCCATTGGTGAAATAATGCATATTCCGGATGGTTACTTAGGACCATATACTTTTATGGCCATGTGGATCATAATGATCCCGATATGGTACTTTGCTGGAAAGAAGCTGACCGCAGAACTCAGGTCGAAGCAAGTACCGCTGCTAGCTCTTTCTGCAGCCTTTTCATTTGTCATAATGATGTTCAATGTGCCAATTCCGGGTGGCAGCACCGGTCATGCGGTAGGAGGCGCCATCATCGGCATAGTTCTGGGCCCATGGGCAGCAGTCATAGCCATATCAGTCGCCCTGGTCCTGCAGGCTCTGATGTTTGGAGATGGAGGAATAACCGCAATTGCTGCCAATTGCTTTAATATGGGCGTGGTAATGCCCTTTTCAGCTTATTATTGCTACAAAATCATCAGCGGAAACTCTATAATCACATCATCGAGAAGAGTCATTGCAGCAGCAGTCGCTGGCTATATCTCCCTGACCCTTGCGGCTGCCTTTACTGGCTTTGAGTTCGGAATTCAGCCTCTTCTTCATCATAGTGCCAGCGGGGTCCCTCTCTACATGCCTTATGGCCTGAATGTGACCCTTCCAGCTATGATTCTGGAGCATGTTCTTGGATTTAGTATCCTCGAGGCATTGATCACAGCACTGATATTTGCTTATATCCAGAAGACAGATACGACTCTGCTTTATGGTGAAAAGCAATATTCAAAGAAAGAGAAGACCAGAGCATCTCCCGCATGAGGTGAGAAAAATGGAGAAAACAATAAGAAATTTTGCCATCGGGCTGGTATTGCTGATAGTGCTCGCTCCCCTGGGCCTCTTGGCCGTGGGTGAGACCTTTGGCGAATGGGGAAATGAGGAGATCAAAGAGAAGCTCGGCTTTGTGCCTTCGGGTTTGGAAGGGCTCTCCGGATTTTGGAGCGCGCCCCTGCCGGACTACGCTTTTCCTGGAGGTGAGGGTGGAGAGTCGATGACTACATCCATGGCAGCTTACATACTTTCCGCCATAATCGGCGTAATAGTATGCGGGGGCGTTCTGTACTTTGTTGGAAAAAGAGTCGCAAGGGACTAGCGCCACCCTTTTATTTGATTACTTTTTATGATCAATATCTCTCGGAATTCATGCTTTGTATTATTTTAATGGCTATTCGGGAAACGCAGTCTTCTGGAACGGAGAAAGATGATACCTGACTGGATGAAAGAGGTGGACAGTAGTCCTTGCCGCTGCTTTGCAGCAAAGCAGGGAAAGATTGGATTCGTGGGCAAGACTGTAGAAGGAATAATCGCATTTCTCCAGGAAGCCTTCATTGCAGAGAGCTCTTCGCACAGGGACGGCCTGCTGCAGAGCCTGGACCCGAGGGCGAAGCTTGTCTCCATTCTGGCAGTCATCTTTGCTACAAGCCTGATAGGGGACTTGAGGGTATTGATTTTTGTCTATGCCCTGACTCTTCTCTTTTCATATCTCAGCAAGATTAATATTGCCTTTTTTATCAAGAGAGTCTGGCTTTTCATACCCATATTTGCGGGTATAATTGCCCTCCCAATGATATTCAACATCTTTATTCCCGGGGATCCTCTATTTCAGGCTGCAATCCTGGGCCAGGGGGCACATATCGGCCCTATTCAATTGCCGGAAAGCATTTATATTACCAGGCAGGGCACCAATGCCGCTGTGATATTCACCATGCGAGTTGCTACGTGCGTATCTCTCGTGGTGCTGCTCTTTTTGACTACCCCTCAGCAGGTTCTCTTCAAATCCCTGCGTGCCATAAAGGTTCCCAAGCTCTATGTTCTGACACTGGAAATGGCCTATAGATACATCTTCCTCTTGATGGATCTGGTGCGGGAGATGTATATTGCTAAGAAGGCCAGGACTATCCGGTCCAGAGGAATGAGGGATGAACAGAAATGGGTGGGTGGGCGCATAGGATATACCCTGATCAGATCACTGGATATGAGCGAAAAGGTTCATATGGCCATGATGTCCAGGGGCTTTGACGGTGAGGTTAGGATTATGCAGGGATTCGAAATGCACACCCGCGACTATATCGCCGGCACAGCGGCTATATCCTTGAGCCTGGTACTGGTATTGATCTCCCAGAATATTATCCGGGTATAAGAACATGGATGCTATATTTGATTTGAGAAATATTTCCTATTCCTATGTGGGAAAGATCGATGCCCTCAAGGACATCAGTTTGAAGATAAAACAGGGCGAAAGGGTTTCCATAATCGGGTCCAATGGCAGCGGAAAATCAACTCTTCTGGCTATATTAAACGGCCTGGTATATCCAACGACCGGCGAATTTTATGCCTTTGATAATCAAATCACGGAAGAGGTCTTCGACGCCGTCAAGGATAATGATTTTCGAACTTACTTTCGAACAAAAGTGGGTTTCGTATTTCAGAATTCTGATGTGCAGCTCTTCATGCCGACTGTATATGAGGAGATCGCTTTCGGGCCATTGCAGCTCAAGATCCCTCTTCAGGATGTCAAGGCCAGGGTAGAGGATATGCTGGAGATAATGGGTATAGCCAAGCTCAGGGATCGATCACCGCATACCCTGAGCGGCGGAGAGAAAAAGAAAGTCTCCATTGCCTCTGTCCTGGTCAATAATCCCGACGTGCTGCTCCTTGATGAGCCATCGGCCGGCCTTGACCCCCGGACACAGCTCTGGCTCGTGGAGCTTCTCCAGGAGCTCGGAGAAGCTGGAAAGACGGTGATTGTCGCAACTCATGACCTTGAGATAATCGAGATGATCAGCGATCGGGCCATTGTCATGGGAGAAGACCATAGAATCAAGGAGGATGCCAGGACCAAAGACGTGCTCTCTGACTTTGAGCTGCTCATGGCCTCGAACCTTATTCATGAGCATATGCATATTCACGGAAAGCTGGTGCATGAGCATCTCCATGCCCATAAAAAAGATCACAGCCACATGCATGTGGTCTGAGATAACATTTTATTGGCGTTTCCCGAAATCCGGGTGCATCTCCAGCAGCCTGGCTGCTGCGTAGGCAGGGAAGATATCCGATATCCGAGGACCATACATCTCAGAAAGAGGAACGCACTCCATCCCCAGGAATTCTGACGCCTCTGAGATCAGGTCTTCGCCGATTCCTGCTGCCGCCACCCTTTCCAGGCCATTCTTTTCAGCCTGCCGCTCAATCGCGGATACCAGGATCCTTTTTTGCCGGGAGCATGCCTGCCTGGCAATGGCCAGCGCCCCAGCCTCGCCTATCTCCTCGAGATCTGCGCAAACAGAGCGTGCCAGCCTTCGCAGGGCCGAAGCCTGATCCTTGCCTGCGCCATCGGGAGTCTCGCAGGCATAGCGATCTATGGAAATGTGTCCCTGGGCCAGGCGGGCGTCAGCGATTATGGCAAACAGCTCAGGCGAGAGTGGAAGCCGCAGACCTCTGATCTGCGCCACAGGCAGCAGAGCATCAAGCCTCGTTCGCAGCAGTCCCATATAAACCAGCTCTCCCCTGGCCAGCCGCTGAAAATCAGTCTTCGCTGCCAGAGGCGCTCCCTTAATTGGAATGAGGTCCGTAGTGGTGCTGCCCATGTCTACGAACAGGCAGTCACCCACCTCGCGGGCGAGGAGCGCTGCCGATGCCGCCCAGTTTGCAGCCGCTATCTCCATGGGATCCGACCAGTCAAAGCCGCCCGCGCCCCGGAAATAGACGGGACAGGAGAATGCCCGCCTTACCGCGGCAGTCAGCTTCTCGATGCCTGCTCGCTTGGAGGAGAAGCAATCCGCAAGCTCTCCGGTTATGACAGCGGCCACGGCCTCAGGCGCCAGCGCGGCAAATCCTGTCAGCACCCCGTCCAAGGGTGCATTCTTCCAGAGCGGCAGATAGACGCTTTTTGCATATAGACCATCCGAGCTGGCGGCTTTTGTATTGGCTCCACCTATGTCCAGGCCCAAGATCATTGTCCAGTTTCCTCGCCATTGAACCATAAAAGCTTTAGGTCGGGAGATTATCTTATGCCACCAACTTTCGGAGATCATGATCATGGCTGCCAAGGAGAAGTTTGCCGAGCCCACTTATCTGGAATGTGGATTCGGAGAGCTGGAGTATAAGGTCATAAAATCAGATGTATGCTGTCGCTGCGGCACATGCGAGGCCTTCTGCCCCAGGATTGAGCATAAGGAGAACAAGCCCGCCCTGGTAAATTACGATCCTCTCTGCGGTCTATGCTTCACCTATTGCCCCAGGACCTTCCTGGATATGGGCGCAATGGAGTCCAGGCTCTTCGGCAGGACGAGGAATGAGGATGAAGCCCTCGGAATCTACCGCAAGGCCGTTTCCGCTCAGGCCAAAGCTCGAACTGGTATGGCCCAGGACGGAGGTGCGGCCACAGCGCTGCTGGTGGCAGCCCTGGAATCTGGCATGATCGACTGCGCAATCATTACGGACAGAGACGAGGAATGGAGAACGGTTGCCCGCGTGGCCACCACTGCCGATGAGATCCGGGCCGCTGCAGGCACGAAGTACACCATCTCCAACAGTGTATTTGCAGTCAAGGATGCCCTGGAGAAAGGCTACAAGAAGATCGGCTTTGTGGGCACTCCCTGCCAGATTCAGGGCCTGCGCAAAGTTCTTTTGCTGGATGAGCCCTACCAGTTCGGCCAGGATAAGATTGCATTGCTGGTCGGCCTCTTCTGCATGGAGAACTTTGACTATGATGCGCTCATGACGGGCCTTGTGAAGGGCAAGTTCGGACTGGAGCCCAAAGACGTCGCCCGCTTCGAGATCAAGAAAGGCATGTTCCGCGTCATCGACAAGACCGGAAAGGCCCACGAGGTCAAGATCGCTGAGACTGACAGGTTTACGTTCCCGGGATGCGGCCCGTGCTTTGATTTCACGAGTGAACTGGCAGATATCTCTGTGGGAAGTGTGGGCTCGGGCGACGGATGGTCAACGGTTCTCACACGCACGGACGCTGGCGAGAAGCTCTACGCTGAGGCCCTGGCAAAAGGCTCTGTGCAGGAGAAGGCCGTTTCCGATAAGGGCCTGGCTCTTGCCAAGCGGCTTGCCGCTGACAAGGTCAAGCGCTTTGAGACCAAGTGTGCAGAAATGAGCGTTAGCGGAATTACACGCTAACTGACCTCACATGCTCTCAGTCGGGCTGGCTGGAAAGCCGAACTCCGGCAAATCCACTTTTTTCAAGGCAGCGACCCTGGTAGATGTGGACATTGCCAATTATCCGTTTACTACCATCGATGCGAACCATGGCGTCTCTTATGTGCGCATTCCCTGCCCCTGCAAGGAACTCGGCATCAAGGATGGTTGCGGAAAATGCAAAGATGGCGTGCGCTTCATCCCAATCGAGCTGATCGATGTGGCGGGCCTCGTTCCGGACGCGCATCTCGGCAAGGGCCTCGGGAATGAATTCCTCGATGCCCTGCGTGTGGCAGAAGCCGTCATTCACGTCCTGGACGCCTCGGGAGGAACGGATGCTGAGGGAAATCCCGTGGGCCTGGGCAACCATGATCCAGTATCCGATGTCAAGTTCCTGGAATACGAGATCAGCATGTGGTTGAATGGCATTCTGAAAAGAAACTGGGAAAAATTGATGCGCAACTACAAGGCCCTGGGAGGAAAGCCCGATCAGGTCATGATAGATCAGATGGCAGGAGCCGGAGTTGCTGACAGTCATATCAGACGGGCTCTCTCTGAGATCAAGAAGGATCCGGGGGCCTGGAAAGAAGAAGACATCAAGAGTTTCGCGGGCCTGCTCCGCGCCAACAGCAAGCCCATGATTCTTGCGGCCAACAAGATGGATGTCGCCCCGCCTGAGAACGTCAAGAAGCTGTTGGCCATGAAGGACGAGCTGGTAATACCGGTAAGCGGCGCGGCTGAGATTGCGCTTCGCATGGCAGAGAAGGCAGGGCTGATCAGGTATATGCCGGGAGACCCGGACTTCGAGATCAAAGGCCAGCTCAATAAGGCTCAGACTGCGGGCCTGGAGAAGATTCGCGCTCTCATGAAAGAGTATGGCGGAACTGGCGTGCAGCAGTGCATAAACCGGGCGGTCTTCGAGCTGCTGGACTACATCGTGCTCTTTCCTGTGGAGGACGAGAACAAATACACAGACCGCAAGGGCGTGATTTTGCCCGATGCCTTCCTCATGAAGAGGGGCAGCACGGCGAGGGATCTGGCTTTCCGGGTTCATTCAGACATTGGGGAGAGCTTCCTGTTTGCGATCGATGCCAGGACGAAGATGCGCCTCGGCGAGAAGCACGAGCTGAAGGATGGAGACGTGATAAAGATAGTATCGACGAAGTGATAATGCACTTATAAAATGCAATTATATATTAGTGATTCTGATTACTATTGGATCGAGGGGGAGGATCCAATAGTATCTCTTAAAGAGGGCGATAGAATTGGATTAAAGTATGAAGTTAAAGAAATTTTGGGAATAGGCGGTATCTCAATAGTCTATCTAGTTTATTCTCATGAAACAAATTCAGTATATGCACTCAAGACATTTCAAGATAAATACTTATCAGAATATTTAATAAATGAGGGATTTAAAAAAGAGGCATCAACCTGGATGGACATAGGATATCATCCACATATTGTTCAGGCATATTATTTAGAAAATATTAATGAACACATATATATCGCCATGGAATATATTTCTCCGGGAAATGATGGCATAAATTCTATTGAGAAATATATAAAGTCAAATCCTCAACGCGATATAATACAAATCATCCGATGGGCTATACAGTTCTGTTTCGGGATCGAGTATGCTTATTCAAAGGGATTGAGAGCTCATAGAGATATCAAGCCAGATAACATATTAATTGATCAAAATAGATTAATAAAAATCTCTGATTTTGGATTTCCTGGGATAGTTGGAAATAATGATTATATTTCGCCAGAACAACGTGATAGCCCAGAGATCTGCGATGAAAAAAGTGATATCTATTCATTTGGAATCGTTTTACACGAACTAATAGCCCTAAAAAATCACTCTAAGTTTCTTTATTTCAATTCAATTTGCAGAGATGATAAATTTGCCAAAACCTTTCTAGAATTTACTAAATTGCCAATCTATTTAATAATTAAGCGTTGTATTGAGAGAGAGCCCGATGATAGGTATTCGAATTTTTCAGAATTACGTAAAGATCTAGAAAAGTTGCTCAAACGTTTAAATGAGGAAGAAATCAAACCTCCAGTTATTTATGAGCAAAAAATTGAGGGATTATGCAACAAAGCCTTAAGTTTGTATCATCTTGGACGTTATTCTGAGTCAATAGACTGCTGCGATGAAGCAATCAAGATAAATTCCCAATTTCCTGGAGCTTATCTTAATAAAGGGCTTTCACTTCAAAGCCTTGGCAGATGTGAGGAAGCAATAGGATGTTATGATAATGCTATTCGCCTTAATTCAATTTACGGGGTTCGCGATGATATTTCTGCTTATTCATGGAATTCCAAAGGTTTATGTTATTCCAAATTGGAAAATGAATTAGAGGCAAAAGCATGCTATGAAAACGCAATTAAGATTGATCCATTATTCCCAGATCCACTAATAAATATAGCAAATTGCTTAATCAGAATGAATCAATTGGGCAAAGCCTTCGAATATATAGAAGGAGCCTATAAAGCTAATCCAAATGATATCTATTTCTTAAATAATATGGGTTACAAATTAGAATCTATAGGAGAATATGAAGAAGCCATAAAATATTATGAAAGGGCTAATAAAATAAGTCCACTATTTTCTCCGCCTTGGTTTGGCAAAGGATGTGCACTAAGGAAACTATACAACTTTAGCGAAGCTATAGAGTGCTTTGAAAATGCCTCAAGGAACAACTCGGATCTTGCAGCGCAATGCCATGGGAATAAAAGCTTATGCCTATTAAGCTTGAATCGGATTGAGGAGGCATTTCACGAAATAAAAGAAGCAACAAAAAGAGGACCCAATCTTGCAGAAGCTTGGCTAAATAGGTCCTCAATAGAGTTTCTTCTTGGCATGAAACGAGAGCCTCTTCATTCACTTCTAAACTTTTTTTCTTGTGCTAAATTAAAATCTAGTAAAGATCTGTATTATGTCAAATATGCATTGAATAGAATAATAAAAATATAATTAGAGTTGATTATAATAACCAACAGGAATTATCAGCAGACAAGTTCTCAAATAGATCATTTTGTAAGAATATTATGAGCTAGCTTATAATATTTTGCCCATTTCTTCATCTATATATCGTTTCATCATATTGTCTAGTATATTTAACATTCACGCTTCACCGCCAGAATTACAGCCATCCTTTTTTCTTGATCTCCTCATCGCCTGGCTTCCTTGATAGCTTACTAATGCTCTGGGCGAGGTTTATAAAAATAGTGAATCTACCTTCTGATTCCCTTCTTCGCGGCAAAACGTATGATTTCAAAGACTTATGCCACGCCGTTTTGCGTATTCTTCAAGGCTGATAAAATCATCTTTTTCGCTCTCTATGAGTGCTTGAAGCTCTTCGACGGTTGAATCATCATCTTCCTCAAGGGCGGCAAGGTCCATGTCATTAAGGGGCTCTAGCTCCACTCTTGTCGCTATGATTATAGTTCGTGCTGCCATTGACAATCATCTCCATCTTATTATTATATCGATTTATCTGTAATCAGATTTTCTTTTCTTTGAAAATATTTTTAATAATTTTATAATATTTATCTTCTCATCGACTTCGTACTCAACTCTGAGCTTACCAACTCGCAATCTATACATATTCTCACTTCCTGCTACTGGTGCTATATCCACCAAAGGCCGCGGTCGGTAAGGATCTCTCTTGAGTTCTTCCAGATGGGTGAATATCTTCCTCGCTATGTTGGGAGGAAGCTTATCAAGAGCCCTTTGAGCGGTGCGTGATAACTGCAATGCAAACATCGCGACTCCTATTCAATTTCAGCTTCTTGATGTTTTCGGCTACTGTTGCTTTAGGGCAATTTATCTTTCTGGCAATTTCCGCTTGGTTTTGTATCCCTGAAGCCCATAGTTCTTTTATCTTCTCAAGTTCCGTAGGATCCTGAGATAACCTTGGCTTTTTGATCTTTGGGCCATCTGGATTTTGGGCCATTTGACCTTTTGTCTCTTGGGCCACTGTGACTTTGTGTTCTTGGGCTGGTAAATTTTCAGGTTCTTGGGTTATGGGGACTTGTGGCCCTTTCATCCTTGGACTCTTTAGTGGGCCATGATGCAGCGATGGCGGCATAACCGCTTGTCTCCTCAAAGCTGCCCGAGCACCTTAAATAGATACGAGTCGACTAGCAGCCGAGGTGTGGGACTTGCAAATGAAGCTGATCATTTTGGCCGCTATTTTCGTCCTGATCAGCCTCGCTGCCGCAGATATGCCAGCATCTTTCTACCAGGCCATGAACGATGTGAAAACCGAGGACACGCTCTGCGTCAAGAACTATGATGCAGGCGCGAGCGTCACCGAGTCTTATCGGGATTTCGAGCACCTGGACAAGGAGACCGAGGTAATAAGCCGCTCCTATAACACCTCCCATAATGCAAAAGACTACAGTAGGGGCAATGCATCTCTGGAGGTGCACATGAACTCGAATGTTATCGGCAAGGCTCACGTCGCCTGGCAGTCAAAGGAGACGAAATCGGGCATCAATGGCAGGCATGTCAGCTACAGCCGGACCACAGATGACTTGACCGGAGTCTTTAGCATAGAAAGATTCATCCAGCTCTGGTCAAACAGCACCCTTGGCTCCGTGCGGGTGGAATGGCTGCCCTGCAGCTAGAACTGGGGCGAATTTTGCTTTTTTAGATCTACGCCGGAAAAATTGTCTTTTAAATTGCATAACGAAAGGATCAAATCCTTGTAGATCTTTGACCGTCCCAGAAGGAATGCTCATGAAGGTTCTTGTCAGTGATTCTTTGGCGGAAGACGGAATAAAGAGGCTGAAGTCGGCTTTAGATGTTGATGTTATAACCAACCTCTCTCCGGAAGAGCTGATCGTAAAGATCAAAGATTACGATGCTCTGGTCATCCGCAGCGGAACGAAGGTAACGGCTGATGTCATTAAGGCTGCCGACCGGCTCAAGGTCATCGGGAGAGCAGGCGTAGGCATCGATAACGTGGATGTAGAGGCGGCCACCAAGAAGGGCATTATCGTGCTCAATACACCTGGCGGAAACACCATTTCTGCAGCCGAGCATACCATCGCCATGATGCTGGCGCTCGCCAGGAACATCCCTCAGGCCAATGCAGCGCTGCATAAGGGCGAGTGGAACCGCAAGAAGTACACCGGCGTCGAGTTCTTCAACAAGACCCTGGGCATAGTGGGCCTGGGGCGCGTGGGCGCAGAAGTTGCCACGCGCATGAAATCCTTCGGAATGCAGATCATAGCTTATGATCCCTTCGTAACTGAGGAGCGGGCCAAGCAGATGGGCCTGAAGCTTGCAGATCTTCAGACCGTGCTGCGGGAGGGAGACTTCATTACCGTGCATACTCCCCTTACCAATGAAACCCGCAACCTGATCGACGATGATGAGTTCAATATCATGAAGCCCAGCGTACGCATAGTCAACTGCGCTCGCGGAGGAATTATAAATGAAGCAGCTCTTGCCAGGGCAGTAGCTGAAGGCAAGATCGCAGGTGCTGCCGTCGATGTCTTCACCAAGGAGCCGCCTACCGGAAATCCGCTTCTGGAGCAGGAGAAGATCATCACCACACCGCACCTGGGCGCATCTACCACTGAGGCTCAGGTCAATGTCGCAGTGGCTGTGGCCGACCAGATCCTTACCATTGCCAACGGCGGCCTTCCAACAAACGCGATCAACATGCCAGCCATCTCGCCCGAAACCCTGGCGGTTATGGGGCCCTACATGAAGCTGGCAGAGAAGATGGGCTCTTTAGCTGGACAGCTCGTTGGCAGCGGCTTTGATGGCCTGGAGCTTACATATGGCGTAACAATAGCAGAGAAGGATATCCGACCCGTGACCATATCCGCCATCATGGGCCTTTTGGGATGTCTGCTCGGCGGCGTCAGCGTGAACTTCGTCAATGCCCAGAGGACTCTGAAGGAGATGGGAATCAAGCTGCTGGAGGGCAAGACTGATGCAACCAACGGATATAGCAATACAATCACCCTCAAGCTGACAAAGAAGGGCGAGATGACGGTTGTGCAGGGCACGGTCTCAGGAAATAAGGAGACACGCATCGTGCAGCTCAACCAGTATCATACCTATATCCCAACCGAGGGCGATATGGTAATAGCCGTGATTGAAGACAAGCCCAACATCATCGGCCCCTGTTGCGTGGTTCTGGGCGAGGGCAATATCAATATCGGCTCCATGCATGTGGGCCGCATCGCTGAGGGAAAGCCGCAGCTTATGGTGCTGAGCGTTGATCAGATGGCTTCGGAAGACATCATGAAAAAGCTTGTTTCCGTGCCGGGAGTAACAAGCGCCAAGATGGTAGAGCTATAGATAAGCGGGCAATCCCGCTTATTCTTTTTAAACCAGGGAATACAAAAGACAAAAAGGGAATTCCCCCTCATGGAAAGAAGAATCCTTTGCTCTAATTTTTGAAAGTCAATAAATATTTCAATTTATATATTCGTAATGGCGGTAGCCCTGCTCATCTATCTTCATCAGGGCAAACTCGCTAGCAGGCTCAATAATGCTTATCTCCATTTTTCCTTCATGAAGCCTCTCGTAATCCTGCAGGGAAATTTGCCTGCGCTCCTCCAGCTTCTGGAAAAGCCCTCTTAGCGGGACGGAATCTGCCCCGGCCTCTACCC
>CABMDX010000110.1 GCA_902385025.1 uncultured archaeon
ATGCATTAAGCTACTACACTGAGAACTCCGCCAACTGGAATAAGTGAGATTTGAACCTGGATAAAGGGATAACTGTCATGTCCTTACGATATAAAAGATCCCTGATCTCAGGGCTTATCACACTATTTGTCATCTTGAGTTCTCTCATAATTCAAAGCTCGTCGACAGGCTTTTCTCAAGAAATCTCAGCTCCTGATTTTAAGGCTGTGGACCTTGATGGAAATAATGTCTCCCTCAGCGACTATAGGGGTGAGGTTGTCCTTCTTCATATCACCAATATCGAGAGTCCTCTCTGTCGGGAGTGCGAGAACGCTCTAAATGCTCAAACCCGACAGCTTTCCCTGCTCGCAAAGAAAGATCCCGGCTTAAAAATCATAACTCTCAACATCCGGAAAAACCCTTACTCAAAAGACGGCCGGACACTGGCCAGTGCCTGGTGGAATATCAATGTAACCTGGCCCTGGATTGAGGACTATGAGCCATATCCACTTACTGGCAAGTACATCAACTACTCCACCCAAGATGGAGGCTTTGCCAATCCAACCCTGATCTTGATAGACAGAGAGGGAACCGTGGAGAGCCTGTATCACGTTTATCAGCTCGGCAAGGGATAGATTGATGGCATTCAGAGCGCAGATTCTCTTTACAGTGATTCAAAGAATATAGAGCAAGGGAAAGCTTCCGGTTTTAATGGAATAACGTCTCAGCAGAGTGTAAACTATCTGAGCATGTTTCTCCTCGGGATTGTGACTTCTCTCTCTCCCTGCTCTGTTGCCTTGCTACTGGCCATGTTTTCCTATGTCATGACGGCCCGCCGAAAGGAGGAGTACCTCAAGAAATCTGCTTCGGCCTCGAAAGAGGGCTTCATGATCGGTGTGGCCTTCACGCTGGGAATGGCCGTCGTCTTCTTTGTTATCGGACTATTCCTCTCAGATATCGGCGTCTTCATCCGCGAGGCTCGCTTCTTCGATCTGGCAGCCGGGCTGCTGATGGTTATCCTGGGCATAAATATCATCAAGCCCATTGGCGAAGTCCTCGAGCCGGTCCGCTCACGTATCTCTTTTCGCAGAGGCAGTTCTGATGCCCTTGCGGGAGCCAATGTGCCGCATAGGAAAGGAGTCATGGAGCGTCTGGTCCACATCTCCATGGGCCTCTTTCAGTACTCGGCATTCATTGGAGCCTTCACTCTGGGCGTTTTCTTCGCTTTGGGCTGGGCACCCTGCGCCGTCTCTCTGGTCTTTCCGGTTCTGATCTGGCTCATATCGCAGAATGTAACACCTCTCGCCGGCGGCCTGATGCTTTTTGTCTTCGGCGTAGGCCATGGCGTGCCGGTGATTCCCATAGCCACGTTTTCCAGGACCGTGGGCGGGCAGATTGGCGAGAAGTATATCTCCGCCGGAAAATATGTTACCAGGATCTTCGGGCTGGCGGTAATTGTGATCGGATTGATTTATGCAGTGAGGTATTTGGGTTTCAAGCTATGGTAAGAAGCCAAGATAGGGATCTTTGGAGGAACTCCTTAAAAAGGGGTCCCTCTCCCGCCCTCATTATCTTGAGAGGGAACTATTGATCTAAAAGCCGAAAATCCGGCTATAAGAGTCAAATAGCGCACCCTGTTGCAGACTGCCAGGTTTTCAGCAAAAAACTTAATCAGATATGTTTATCTTCTTAAGTTCTCCTCCAACCCCTTTTAGGTCATTGCTTGCCCCTGCAAGGATCTTACTGGCATGATCCAATGGGCCATCATCTTTGGACAATTTGTCCAGATTGTCTTCTAATTTGCCTAAATGCACTACTGTTTTATCAATATTATCTGCTGTAGCGATAAATTTATCGCTAATGCTCTTAAAAACAGGAACTAATGTCACATCATAGCTCATATATTCAAATGGTATATCAATATGGCCGTTGGGGGCTATATTACTTGGATAGTCAAATGAAATTCCTATGTGTTGACCTGAAATCGTAACGCCCTTGTCAAATTTAGTAAATGTGACCTCTAATTTAGGAATTGGAATGTTTGCGGTCTTTGATGCACCAGTTATATGAGGGATCTTGATCTCATTTAACTCTTTGCCTATTGTCCGAATAAGGTTCTCGATTTCTGCAATGGCTTTTATAAGATCTTTCATTGGACCTATCGTGTCTGCAATAACCTTTCGCGTGCTCTCCGCCGACTCCCCTATTATGCCCACGTCAATCGAAGCCCTCACCGATTGGTCTCCAACTTCATTTATCCACTTTGAAGCTTTTGGCAAGCTTGCTTTCAAGAAATCCGCAGGGTCACCAGTCATTTTCTCTTCCCTCCAATGTTAAAATTATAGGAGTGCAAGATACTTAAAAGTGCTGGAAATTAAAAATATATTATTTAATAAAAATGACTCAGCGGGAAGGCCTGCCTTTCCCGCTTCACACGTACATCTCTCCTCTCTCCACCTCTCGTGAAGCCCTCTTGCGCAGCTCCTTTCCCATTTTGGAGTAGTACTTCATGGTGTCTGGCGTGACAGATGGCCCGATCTCCTGCAAAGCCTCCAGGAAATGCTTCTGAGAGATGCTTTCTATGGCCATGCTCTCCCGCAGCGCCAGCCTCCCGGCCTTTCTTACAACGGAAGCGATATCTGCTCCGGTGTACTGATCCATTTGAGAGATAAGCTCGCGGGTATCGATATCCTTTGACAGAGGCGCCTTTTGCAGATGAACATCGAGGATCTTCTTGCGGGATTCGTTGTCCGGCACGGGCACCAGTATCAGCTCATCGAAGCGCCCCGGCCTCAGCAGTGCGGGGTCGATGATGTCCGGGCGGTTGGTTGCACCTATTACCACTACCCCGTGCAGCTCCTCCAGGCCGTCCATCTCGCTCAGGAGCTGGTTGACGATGCGTTCCGTGGCATGGGGCTCGCCCATGGCTCCACCGCGCACCGGCACCAGCGCGTCCAGCTCATCCAGGAATATTATGGAGGGCGCCACTTGCCTGGCCTTTCTAAAGATCTC
>CABMDX010000111.1 GCA_902385025.1 uncultured archaeon
ATAAAATGCCGATCTCAATGAGCTGCTTCTGGCTTATGCCAAGCTGCGCCAGCCCCTCCTTCAGGTTGATCGTCTCTGGCTCGACATCCACGTAAATGTTCTTCCTGGGAAGCTTTCGCTTTCCCGTGATGGCCAGATTTCGCACTACCCTGGGGGCTCCGAAGAGCAGCGAATCGTAATCCTGGCTTCCGGCATAGTCAACATCTCCCTTCCTGGCCATGTAGGCGGCCTGAGCTTCGCCCTCTGATGGAGCCTGAATGACCGGCAGGCCCAGAGCCTCAATCAGCCGCCTGCCATCAAAGAAAATCTCCTGGTTTATGCGAGAAGAGGCCTGAGCATACTTGAAACCGTCTTCGCCTTTGGAACGCGCTTCCTCCCAGTTGTTGGCAGCCTTCTCTCGAACCTCCGCCCTTTCTGCCAGCGTCTCAGACTTGAAAGATGGCGGCTTGCCATTGACCGTATTGGAGAAGCCGATTATAGAGCCACCTACAAGCATCCAAATTCTCCTCCAACATTCATTGAGTGACCATGTTCGGGAAGATAGGATACTTATAGCAGACCATCATACAAATACAGATATACGTGTCTATTATTTATAATAGTTGAGGGCGACGCGAAAGTAATCATGGCAAAGGGCTCCGCTTTCATCCCCACCCTGAAGGATGGGGACTTCACGCTTCGCCCTTCGCGATCCTACAAGTTAAATATCCTTCCTCTCCCTCCGCATTGCATATTTGTCCAGCAAGCTGCTGGACTATCGCAGCGAGAACTCGTGCATTGCGGATGAGGCCTTTCAGATCATCCAGCAACTCTTGATATGCTTCGGTCAGAATTAACGCGTGACCTCGATCATCCACCGTTAGTTTCCTCCAACATCTTCAAGATCCTCTCCACCTGTTCCTTGAAAGCTGGCAGATCACCGATGATGGCCTGCCAAACTTCCTCAAGATCCACGCCGAAATATTGGTGGACGAGGATATTTCGCATGGCAACGATCTGCGGCCACGGGGCCTCAGGGTGTTCAGTGTGAAAGTCGCGTCCGAGCTGCGCTGCTGCTTCGCCGATGATCAGTAGGTGGTGCACCATCCAGACCTGAATCAATTCGTCACTCTCAAAGGCGTCGCGGCCTATCGCAGAATATCGCTGGATGCTCATAATTGCATCAAGGATGTCTCTCAGATGTTCAATCTTGTTCCTCACAGTGGCAAGGCCTCCCGAAGGACACGTTCCCTGATGCGTGGTTTGATGCCGCGCTCGCTCACCACGTCAACTTTGCAGCCGAGTAACTCCTGCAAATCAATCCAGAGCCCTGCATGATCCAGAAGGCTTCTGCCCGGCCCGAACTCCACCAGCAGATCTATGTCGCTCTTCTCATCCGCTTCTCTCCTGGCCACAGAGCCGAAGACGCGCACGTTGTGTGCCCCGTGTCTGGCAGCAATGCGCAGAATCTCCTCCCTCCGGGATTTCAAAAGGCTATCCAGGTCCATGATTTTGCACTTCTTGATCTTTTTGATCTTCTTGATTTTCTTGCATTCTCTTCAGATTTAATATCATCATAATTGATACCCCGGCCCCTTCAAGTTAGCCCTGATCTCAGCCTTCTGCCTTGCAGACTCCTGGAACTGCTCGCCGAGCTTGCCCGCCTGCCTCTGCATCTTCTCTTCAAACGGCTCTCCGTCGTCTTCCGCTGCCTCTGCCCCCACGTAGCGCCCAGGCGTGAGCAGGCGAGCATGATTCCCAGGAGATCTCACGCTATTGCATTCTCCCTTAACGGACGCTGTCCTGTACCTGTAGCCACGTACTGGCGGACTTCGACCAGGGCTCCAGCCTCTGCCAGCTTCTCGGCTGCATCCAGCAAATCACAGGCAACTGGCCCATCAACGTATGCCTCGCCGCAATTATCGCACACTTCGGCAGGTACTCCCTTTACAACCATTGTGAAGCTCTCTCGCTCAAAGGTAATAGTAGTAGTACCTGGAGTCGTGCTGCCTTGCTTGCAAATTACGCACTTCATCGCCTTCTCCTTCTGAGCCCGAGGTCCCATTTATTTGGATCTGGCTCATAAACTGTAATCACAATCTCTTTTCGTTCAGCGGAGTCAAAAGCCGCGACGACATGCAAAGGTCGTCCTTCATGCCATCCCATGATCAAGCGACTGGGATAAGGCAAATCGTCTGGATATTCTTCTAAGACCTCTCCAGATACTAAAATCTGATAGACGGCATCCTTTTGAATCCTCCTCTGGAACATCCTTTGAAGAGCATGTGCCCTGAATCGTGTATTCTTAATTATGCTCTCCTCATCATGTTCCATGATTTAGCATCTCCTGGCCTGTGGATTCAAACGTGTCTCCATAATCCAGGCCTGGCGGCGCTCCATGATTTGAACCGTCTCAAGCAGGTTGGCACTGGGCTTTTGCGGACTGCCATCTCCAAGCGTCCGAAAATGAGGAATGGAAAGCCTCTCTTCCGGGGGATTTGAAAGAAAGAAATATCCGAGGGGAGTTGATGTAGCCTGGGCTAACTCCTCAAGTTGATGCATCGTTGGTTGGCCCTTTCCACTGAGCCAGTCGGAGATCTTGGGAAACTTTTTCCCCATGCGTTCTCCTTGAGATGAGCGTTCCAATGCCCAGCGTATGACTTCTTCACTAACCGTGATGGTAACCCTGGTCATGACTGATTATTCCTGAATAGCCCTCAAGATCCCTGAATATCATGGCTCACATCTATTTAAATATCCTCCCACGCTCAATCTTCTCGATGCATTCCATAATATGAGCGATGTAGACGCGGGGATCTTTGCTCAAAGTGGCCGGGCCTCCTTAAGGATTCGCCGTCTGATCAACCAGTAAAGCCCATCCTCCGTGACCACATCAACTTTGCGTCCCAGAAGCTCCTGCAGCTCCACCACCAAACCAGCTTGATCAAGGAGACTCCTCCCTGGTTCAAATTCGACCAGAAGATCTATATCGCTCTTTTCGCTGGCCTCTCCACGGGCTGCGGAACCAAAGACCCGGACATTGCGCGCTCCGTGACTTTCTGCAACACGCAAGATCTCCATCTTCTTTGATATCAAAATATCTTTGATGCCAGAAACGTTTTGTTTGGATTTGAAATCATCCACATCGGATTTCATGCCCCAGCCCCTGCAAATTAGCTCGAATCTCCTTCTCAAGTCGTGCTGACTCAGCGAACTGCTCCTCCAGTTTCGCAGTCAGCCTCTGCATCTTCTCTTCAAACGGCTCGCCGTCGTCCTCTTGCGCCTCAGCTCCCACATATCGTCCAGGCGTGAGCACGTGGCCGTTTTTCCTGATCTCTTCGATCCTGGCGCTCTTGCAGAAGCCCGGTACATCCTCATATTTGTCTGCTCCAGAGTCGCCCCTCCAGGAGTGATAAGTCTCAGCGATCCTTGCGATATCCTCAGCAGTCAGCTCACGATGAACCCTGTCGATGAGCGCCCCCATCTTCAGTGCATCGATGAACAGCGTCTCACACCTGCGATCCCTGAACAGTCCATTCTTTGGGTCCCTGACCAGGAACCACAAGCAAGCCGGAATCGGTGTGGAGCAAAATAGCTGTCCCGGCAGGGCAACCATGCAGTCCACCAGAGCAATTGTCCAGCAAGCTGCTGGACTATTTGCTCGCTCCTGTAAGCCTCAGCAAAGCCTCTCATGTAAAGATCGCCGTTTCACAACAGACCAAGCTCTCTTTGTATTGCCTCAATCTGTTCTTCAAGCACTGGCAGATCTTGCTCCACGATATACCAGATCCTTTTGACATCGATGCTCAAGTATTCGTGAACTGCGACATTCCTAAAGCCCGATATGTTCCGCCAGTCCACTTCGGGATGCTTATCTTTCAGAGAGTCAAAAAGTCGCTGCGTGGACTCGGCAAGTATTTGC
>CABMDX010000112.1 GCA_902385025.1 uncultured archaeon
GCTAGCTCCGGCATCCTACGTCTTCGAGTGGTGGGCCGCCGAGCTGATGAAGGCAGGAGGCGACCCTACAGGGCTGGAAAAGATAAGCGGCGAAGAGGCCATCAATCTTTCCAGGAAGTGGGGCGTTCCCCTTCATCCCGCCCACACCTATCTCTGGCACGACCTAAAGAAAGAGGAGTTCGAGCAGCTTGCCTCCATCGTATCCTCCGAGGGCAGTCTGGAATCAGGAAAGCTCCTCCTTCCCCTGCCGGCCAAGGAGCCTCTGGAGACTCTGCTGGCGCGGCACAAAGTGATAGAAGGGAAGATAATCATCGAGGACCCGTGGCCCCTTTTGCTCTGTCTGGGGATAGAGCATGACGCAAGCAGCCTCAAGAAGACCTGGGATGTGATGGAAGGCTCATCTCTGGAGGCCGCCAGCAAGCTCTCGGGGATCATCATCCGGGCCAGGGCCCCGACGCGCATCGGAGCCAGGATGGGTCGGCCCGAAAAGTCGGACAAGAGGCTGATGCGCCCTCCACCGCACGTTCTCTTCCCCACAGGCGAAGAAGGCGGCAAGTCCAGATCGGTCCTGGAAGCGGCCAAGCACTCCGTGGGAAATGTCACAGGAATCATCAATGTGGAGATCGAGCGCCGGATCTGCAGAGACTGCGGCAGGGAGGGATTTGCCTTCCGCTGCGAATGCGGCGGCTTTACGGATAAGAAGAGGGTCTGCCCCAAATGCAACATCCCCTCCTCCGAGAAATGTCCCAAATGCGGAGAGGAGACGACCGCCGTCGCCAAGGTGCAGATCGACATGAAAAAGCTATATCGCCAGGCGCTGGAGCACCTGGATGAGCGCGAGCCTGAAGCCCTGAAGGGCGTCATGGGCCTCTCCTCCCGGGACAAGACCCCTGAGCCTCTGGAGAAGGGCATCCTTCGCGCCAAGCACGGCGTGAACATCTTCAAGGACGGCACGGTAAGATACGACCTCACCGACCTTCCGCTGACTCATTTCCGGCCGGATGAGATCGGCACCGGCCCAGGGGTTCTTCAGAGGCTCGGCTACAGGGAGGACATGCACGGCGCACCCCTGGAGAGGCCGGATCAGGTCTGCGAGCTCCAAGTTCAGGACATCATCCTGGCCAAAGATGCTGGAGATTACCTGCTCAAGGTTGCAGCGTTCGTGGACGACCTTTTAGTCAAGTTCTACGGCCTGGAGCCCTACTACCGCGCCAGCTCTCCGGCGGATCTGATTGGCACGCTGATGGTAGGCCTCGCTCCTCATACCTCGGCAGGAGTGCTCTGCCGCCTCATCGGCTACAGCCCGGCTTCCGCGGGCTTCGGCCATCCCTTCTTTCATGCCGCCAAGCGCCGCAACTGCGACGGAGACGAGGACTGCGTGATGTTGCTCATGGATGCACTGCTGAACTTCTCCCTGTCCTACCTGCCGAAGAAGCGGGGCGGAAAGATGGATGCCTGCCTGGTCATGACCACTCTGCTCAATCCTATGGAGGTGGACAAAGAAGCCCACAACCTTGATCTTACCGCCGTCTATCCTCTGGAGTTTTATGAGGCCACGCTGAAGGCAGCAAATCCCAAGGATATGGAGGCCCGCTTCGACCTGGTCTCGAAGAGGCTGGGCACGGATGGGCAGTATGAGGGCTTCAATTTCAGCCACGATACCACGGACATCGCCGCTGGCCCTAAGAACAGCGCCTACAAGACTTTGGAGACCATGATCGACAAGATGGATGCCCAGCTGGAACTGGCGCGTCTGATCAGGGCCGTGGACGAGAAGGATGTGGCCGAGCGCGTCATAAACTCTCACTTCCTGCCGGACCTGATCGGCAACCTTCATGCCTTCTCCAAGCAGAAGGTGAGATGTGTGAAGTGCGGCACCAAGTTCAGGCGGCCGCCTCTAAAAGAGACCTGCCCCAAATGCGGCGGCCGGCTGATCCTGACTGTGCACGAGGGATCGGTCCGCAAATACCTGGAGGTCTCCATGAAAGTGGCTGAGGAGTACGGGGTGAGCAGCTATACCCGCCAGAGGCTGGCGCTATTGAAGATCGAGATCAACTCCATCTTCAAGAACGATAAGGCCAAGCAGACGGGGCTGGCAGACTTCATGTAAAGAGCCCTCGTCTTCATCCTCCAAGGATAGGGAGAACCGGAGAGGCCCTGCCGGAGAAATGAGTCTTGCGGAAATATCGTTCAAAGAACCTATTGTCTGATATTAAAATAGAGGCTGCTCAATCTGCATTGGGAATCAGCCATCCCAGCATCCCTCTACTACTATTTATCGAGAGCATCTCCTTATTGGAAAGATCGATCTGGCGCTGCTCTCTTTTTTGACAAGTCGCCCATAGCTTTTTCTTGTTGTAAAGCATGATTGATTTGCACCATAGCATGGTGGCGGTGATAGAATGGCATCTGTCGAAATACCCCCTTGTAATTGATATGGCAGTGGCTATAGGGATAAGCGTCTTGATTATCCTTATGTTATATTTTGCGCTGATAGTCGCGCCCAAACAGTTGGACCTCGGCGAAAAAGAAGAAACATTGCTCTATGGAAGGAATACAAAGCCATTGCGTGGGAAGTATTGAACAATCTCATCAAGATCTTTCAGACCAAGCCGGGATTGAATCCGGACTGGCCTCAGGGATGGGAGATTGTCACCAAGAATATCCCTGCCCCCACCCACGAGCGCGCCCGCGGGCATGCTGGCGGGGCCACCGGTTCTCCCGCTTGCCCGAGGTGCAAACGACGAGGCGACATGGGTCCGCCTTTCATGGAGCATCCCAAATCCTCGGCTCGGCCCAGGAAACCATTTTCGCTCCAATCTGGGCGGATGGTCAGGGATAATAATATCCCGGTCGTTTCTTCATGGCATATCCATAGGCCAGTCCCACCAGCAGTCCGGTGATGTGGGCCATATGGTCGATGTTGTCGGCTTCGACCAAATTCAGAAAATCAATCAGTGCAAACAGCACGACCGACGCCCTAATGCTCAGGGGTATCA
>CABMDX010000113.1 GCA_902385025.1 uncultured archaeon
CAACAATTTTTTTGAATCAATGCAAATGAAGCCTTCTAATTCACGCAACTCCTGGTTATATACCTGTCGGTCAAAAAAAAGGACAGAAAGAAAGCCCCTGATTTGGAGCCTTTCCGGCCAGTAATCCGCTGCCGTGACCGGCATGCCTATGGATATGATGACAATGGAGACCACAAAACCGTCTTTGCCTTTCCTGGCCGGGCCGGTGAATTGCTTTTATAGATGAAGTATGATGCAGTCAATGGCAGGCTGCCTGCTTTCAGAGTTATGGCATAGAGTTCTTCTCCGCTTGCGGGAACCACATTCAGCAGTAGGTGGCTGCCCGAAAAGGTTCCGCTGGCTGTCACCCAGCGTGTCTGGCCGCCTGAGATGATCCTTCCCCTGCCAAAGACCACGGGCTGGGATTGGCTTAGAATAAGGTCGATGACTGTGTTATCTGCGAGCTCTAAATGCCAGCCGCCCACGGCACTCGTGGGCAATGCGCCTGTCGGCACATAGACTATCTTGGTCCCGGATGCAGTGCGTCCGGTTCCTGATGTTTTCTCCAATACGTCCAGGGATTTCTGCATTCCACTTATAGCAGGATCGGGCGATACATAATTAGTGCCCCATGAAGTGAATATCGGATCGGTAAAATATTGTCCGATATCTCCATAATCTCCACTGGCCACATAGCCCCCTCCCAAATAGTCCTGGCCATGAGCTGCAGACGCAAGCATTATCAAAACCGCGATAGAAAGAAAGATTCTCATGATCTCATCACTCCTGCATGACACTTCCAGAGATATGACTTCGGCAATTGACTTAAACTTATCCGTCGCACCCTGCTGAGCGTGAGAAGGCTGGTTAGGATGCCATTGGCAGAACTGCCTGCAAAAACCACTGCAGGTATGTTCTTTCTCAAGCCCTGGTCAGGATTTGGAGCAGTAAATCAGGTCTCATAAAAATTGTCCAGTACTTTGATAATCTTGAAGCTGCAATAAGCTTGCCTTGAGGTGCCAGCAATTGTCCTTTGGCAATATATTCACATTTGAGCTTTTCGTGGTTTTGCGCCATATCACCTACCGAAAGAGAGGCACTTTTCTTTCCGTAGCTGCGATTTCTCTGGCAGTGGCCATCTCCCTCACATCCGTCTCGCTTCAGGATGGATTTCAGCAAATGCTTTTCGATATTATTGTTGAGGATCTTCCCCATGTCTCAGTCTCTCCCAAAGAAGGAGACGATTACATCTACCTCTACAGAAACCTCATAGATAAGATAAGGTCTTTTCAGGGAGTGGTTGCAGTCTCCCCTGGCCTTGGGGCTACGGCGACATTCATTCATAAGGATAACCTGGAGAATGTGGAAATGTCGGGCGTAAACCCCTCAGATCTTGATAAGATATACAACATTGGAAAGTATGTGGCACGCGGCGACCTCTCCTCCATCCAGGATGGGAAAAAGGTGGTTTTGGGCCAGAAGCTGGCCGACAGGCTCAAGGCAAAGCTGGGAGACACGGTGGAAGCCTCTTTTCCAGAAGCCAGAGATACGAGCCTCATGATTTCTGGCATCTTCAATTCGCCTACCGGTTGGCCAGAGAATATAGCCTTCGTATCTCTTTCCACTGCCAGAAACTTTGTAAACAAAGGCGATGTCGCCTCTTCCGTTGACATCAAGCTGGAGGATGTCTATCAGGCCGACGCAGTCGCTGGGGTTTTGTCAAGCCTGGGATATAAGGCGGATAGCTGGCAACAACTCTTTCCTCAGATTCTCAAAACCCTGGCCATTCAACGCTACCGCAGCAGCGTGATTATGCTTCTCATCCTGATCATCGCCTCCTTTGGCATAGGAAGCGTGATGTATATGCTGGTCAATGAGAAGACCAGCGAAATTGGCATGCTCATGGCCATGGGAGCCAACGGCAGTAAAATAAGAGATATCTTCCTCCTGGAAAGCGGCATGCTTGGGCTATTGGGCGGTGTGGTTGGCTCTGCACTTGGCCTTGCTTTGGCCCTTTACCTCAAAGGAATGGAGATCAAGATGCAGGCACCAGGAGGCCAGCAGATAACCCTGCCCGTGGTGATCAATCCCTGGAATTTTGTCGCCATGGCTATGCTGGCTGTCTTTCTCAGCCTTATGGCCGGTTTCTACCCTGCCTGGAAGGCATCGAAGCTCGATCCGGTGGAGGCTATAAACACTTGACCATGTATGAGTTCACAATAGCTCAAAGGCATATTCTGAGAAATCCAAGAATGGCCATGTTCACAGTGGCAGCGGTCACATTGGCTGTCGCCGTTATTGTCGTTCTCATGGGACTTACCAGCGGCTTTGAGGATGAAGTCATTAAAACCACGGTGGAGAACAACCCACATATCTACGTTCAGCCAAAAGAAGACGAAAAATATGTCTATCTCTATAAAACCGTTTCTGCAATTTTATGGAGCTATCCAGGAGTTTTGGCGGTCTCAGCGAGGTTGGACGGCAAGGCAGCGGCCAAATATAAGGACAAGGCAAGAGGCATTGAGTTTTGGGGTGTGGATCCCACAGACGAGGACCGTTTGATGGCAGTCTCAAACGATCTCGTCTCTGGAGACTTCCAGGATCTTCGCACTCGAAAATTTGCGGCCTTTATCGGGACCAAGCTGGCCGAGGATCTCAAGCTGCATCCCGAAAATGAGTTCCTTCTGGTCAGAGGCAACAGGTCAATGGCGCTGAAGGTGGCAGGTATCTTTGAGACGGAAACCTCTAAAGACAAGTCACTGGTCTATTTGCCCCTGGCCACGGCGCAAGAACTCCTGGGAAAGGGAGATGTTGTCTCAGAAGTCGACATAAAAATTAAGGATATCTATCAGGCGCCTTATATCGTTGATGACCTCAGGGCGAAATTTCGATATCAATCCAAGTCATGGGAAGATCTGGATGCAGATATCCTCAATCTTATTCAAACACAGCATTTTTTTTCGATCATATTATATCTATTGATATTTGTCATCGCTGGATTTGGCATAGCAAATACTATGATCATGATAATAACGCGCAGGACCAAGGAGATCGGCATCCTCATGGCCATGGGCGCATCAGGCCGGTCTATCTTGAAGATCTTCATGATCGAGAGCCTGATCCTTGCACCGCCATCCGCCGTGCTCGGAGGCATTCTGGCCTATCTGGCAGGCCTTGCCATCATGTCCTACAATATCGAGCTTCCCTCTGAGATTTATGTGGTCTCTCGGATGACCGTTTCCATGAAGCCGGAGTTCTTCCTGTATGCGGTGATCTTTGCGCTGGCCGTGAACTTTGTGGCCGGGCTGTATCCGGCCTGGAAGGCTTCCAAGATGGACCCGGTGGAGGCAATTGGGAGCGGATGAGTTACCATAAAATAATCCTAAATTATATCCCCTTAAAACATGATCTCCCTCGACCTGCTCCCCCACCTTCCCGGATGCTACCTATTCCTGGATAGCTCCGGTGCCGTAATCTATGTGGGCAAGGCCCGCGATCTCCGAAAGCGTGTCGCCAATTATTTCCAGAAGCAGGATCATGGCCCCAGGACACAGGCCCTGGTCTTGGCAGCCTCTGGTCTGGACTTCATCGTCACCAATACCGAGGTCGAGGCCCTGCTCCTGGAAAACACACTCATCAAAAAGCACCTGCCCCGCTATAATATCAAGCTAAAAGACTCCTCCAGATATGCCTGCATCCATCTGACCGAGGAGAAGTTCCCCCGGATCAGAATCTCTCGCAAGGCTTCAGGAAAGGGCAGGTTCTTCGGCCCCTTCGTGTCAGCCAGAGAGCGCACTATGGTCTACCAGATAGTGCGCAAGACGTTTGGCCTGCGCACCTGCAAGAGGCTCCCCAGGCGGGAGTGTCTGCGCTATCACCTGGGCCATTGCTCCGGGCCCTGCATCGGCAAGATCAGTGGAGCTGATTATCAAAAACGGGTGGATCGGGCAGCGTCGGCTCTGGGCGGCAAGGCTGGCGAGCTGATTTGTGCCATGAAGCAGGAGATGGCAGAGCTTGCCTCCCGTCAGGAGTTCGAGAGAGCAATTGAGCTTCGAGATGAGGTCGCAGCCCTGGAGCACCTGCATGAGAGGCAGAAGGTGGAGCATAGCCGGAAATTCGATCAGGATATCCTCAGCTATATCGTGGAGGGCTCGAGCGTCTATCTTATGCTCTTCAAGGTCTACCGGGGGACTCTGGAAGGAAAGGAGGACTTCGTCTTCGCCAGCAGCGACAGCTTCCTGGAGGAGTTCCTGGTGCAGTATTATTCCGAGAACGAGCCACCTCTTGAGCTGATTTTATCTGAGCCTCTGGACGAGCCTATGGTTGATTTCCTGGCACGCAAAAAGGGCAAAACGGTCCGGGTCACCGTTCCGAAGCACGGAGAAAAGAAGGAGCTTCTGGATCTGGCAAGAAAGAATGTGGAGATAGGCTTCTTTGGCGAGCAAAAAAAGATGGAGGCCCTACAGGAGGCCTTGCGGCTGCCAGGGATGCCGGAGGTCATCGAATGCTTCGATATATCCCATCTGGCAGGCACTGCCACAGTCGGCTCAATGGTGCAGTTTAGGGGAGGCAGGCCAGATAAAAGCAACTACCGTAAGTTCAGGATTAAAAGCGTAGAGGGCGTCGATGACTTCGCCTCCATTGCCGAAGTTGTGCGCCGCCGCTATTCGAGATTGAAGGATGAAATGCAGGAGCTTCCAGATCTAATCGTCATAGACGGAGGCGCAGGGCAGCTCTCCAGTGCTCTTGGAGAGCTGCAAAAGCTGCGGATCAGGATCCCTGTCATCTCTATCGCCAAGGGCGAGGAGGATATCTATGTGCCTGGCAGAGACGGTCCCTTGTCCATAAAAAAGAATGAAAAGGCATCGCTCTTCATCCAGGAGATCAGAGATGAAGCCCATCGGTTTGCCATCACCTATAATCGGCTTCTCAGGAAGAAGTCAATGACGAATTGATTATGCTCCGGGCCGCCAGCGCCCCCGTGGAGAAGGCCGCCTGCAGGTTGTAGCCTCCGGTATCGCCATCGATGTCCAGCACCTCTCCCACTAAATATAGCCCTTTGACAAGCTTTGACTCCATAGTCCTGGAATTGACCTCTTTAAGATCTACTCCGCCTCTCGTGACCATCGCCTGATCAAACCCGCCTAATTTTTCCACGGTCAATGGAAAGCCTGCCAGCTTCTCGACCAGGAGCAGTCGCATCTCCCGGCTCAGATGAGATGAGTAAATACCAGAAGGAATTTCCTGCGTCTCCAGGATCTTCTTTATGAGCCGGGGCGGAATATGCATCAAATAGGGTGAATTTGCGAGCATTGATCCGATCTTCCGGCTGCCCTCAATTGCCGCCTTATCCATCAACCATTCATGCATTGAGGATCTCATGTCTTCAGGCAGAAGTGAGAGCTTCAGGGTGTCCCCCGGCCTGATATATCTGGACAGGTCGAGTATTCCGGGCCCGGATAGACCCTGATGGGTAATAAGAACGTCACCCTTCTTCTCCATAATCTTTTTTTGCCGGTATATCGAGATTTTCAAGTTCGGGAAAGATAATCCTGAAAGATCTGAGAAGGGAAACTCCGCTGCGATAATGGGAGTTAATGCCGGAGCCGTCTCTACGATGCGGTGGCCGAGATCAGCGGCAAATCTGTAGCCATCGCCAGTCGAACCGGTGGCAGGATAAGAGCATCCTCCTGTGGCAATCACAAGTCTTGGCGACATTATGGCGCCCTCAGCATGGTAGACCCGAAATCCGGCCCCTTCCCTGCGGACCGAATGAACGCCTCTGTCGCACTCTATTGAGACATTTTTGGTACGGCACTCCTCCATTAATATATTCAGAACATCTCCGGATCGCAGCGTCTCTGGAAATATTTTGCCGTTCCTGTCACTTGTCATGGCCAATCCCCTCGAAGAAAAAAAGGCGATCAGATCTCGATTTGTAAAGTTATGGAGGGCAGGGCGTAGGAATCTGCCATGCCCTCCA
>CABMDX010000114.1 GCA_902385025.1 uncultured archaeon
AAGTTCAATCCACCCAGCCTCAGAAGCGGATAGGCCAGCAAGAGCGAGAGGGCGATGAGATGCAGCACCCCGAAGAGGATGGTGCCTTCTCTGACGAAGAGATAGCTCGCAAGGGTGATACCCATGGCCAGGCAAAATATCCGAAAGCTTCGCTTGAGGAGATGGATGCAAAAACGATCCTTTTCTCCGAGGATAAGGGCCCGGGAATGGCTCAATACCAGAGATACGCCCACCAGGAGCAAAAAAAGCGAGGCTGAGGCGCGCGCAAGGTAGAACCAGAATCCTCCGGCAACTTCAATATCAAAAACCTGGAAGTAGTTCAGGTCGTAGACCAGATGAAATAGAACCATCAGAATGACGGCGCAGCCCCGCAGGAAGTCCACCTCCCAGAAACGGACCATAGGGCTCTGACGCATGTAAGGGGCTCTGTTGCCGGGATTTATAGCTCCTTGCTTTGGGTTGATGGCACAGAGGAATGGAGCTGATTAATTATCCTGCAACCTATCTGCAAATTCGCAGAAGACGATAGCTTTTTCAGTCATCGATCCTAAACAGATGGCTATCATGCTCCTGCATAGCTCTGGCCTCCTCATTTTCCGTCTAAAAAATGGCAGTCTTCAGGTGCTCCTCGTGCATCCTGGAGGGCCCTTTTGGACAAAGAAGGATGAAGGCGCCTGGTCGATTCCGAAAGGACTCATGAAAGAAGGAGAAAGCCCCCTGGCTGCGGCCCGGCGGGAGTTCAGGGAGGAGACTGGCTTTGATGCAAACGGCGAATTCCTGGATTTGGGAGAGATCTGTCAGTCAGGCCGAAAGACCATCCGAGCACACGCACTGCAAAAAGACCTGGATGAAAAGCTTGTGATAAGCAACAGATTCTGTCTGGAGTGGCCGAAAGGATCAGGAATCATGAAGGAGTATCCTGAGATCGACAGAGCTTGCTGGTTTGATGCCGATCAGGCGAAGAAAAAGATCCACAGGGGACAGGCTGCATTCGTTGACCGACTCATCAAGATCCTTGATTGCAGGATTTGAGAGATAACCCTTCAGAGGATTATCTCAATGTCCAGCTCTTCAGCCAGTTCCTTGTAGCGGTTTCTTATGGTGACTTCAGTCACGCCTGCCACATCCGCCACCTCGCGCTGAGTCCTCCTATCTCCGCAGAGGATGGAGGCGATGTAGATCGCGGCTGCGGCCACGCCCGTCGGTCCTCGCCCGCTTGTCAGCTCCTTTTCTGCGGCCTGGCGGAGGATCTCAATTCCCTTTGCCTGCACCTCACCCTTCAGATTCAGACCGGAACAAAAGCGAGGAATGTAGTCAATGGGACTCGTGGGCATCAACTTCAGGGCCAGCTCGCGAGATACGAATCTGTAGGTCCTGCCGATCTCTTTTCGTGATACTCTGGAGACCTCTGCAATCTCGTCTAAAGTCCTCGGCACGTTGCACTGCCGACATGCAGCATAAAGCGCCGCAGCGGCAACGCCCTCAATGCTCCGCCCGCGAATCAGGTTCTTGTCCACGGCCTTTCGGTAGACCACGGCAGCAGTCTCACGGACATTTCTGGAAAGGCCAAGGGCCGAAGCCATGCGATCCAGCTCAGAGAGCGCGAAAGCAAGGTTGCGCTCGGTTGCATTGCTGACCCGAATTCGCCTCTGCCACTTTCTCAGCCTGTAGAGCTGCGCCCGGTTCTTGGAGGATATGGTCTTGCCGTAAGAATCTCTATTCCGCCAGTCGATCATGGTTGAGAGGCCCTTGTCATGAATGGTGTAAGTCATGGGCGCTCCAACCCTGGACCTCTTCATGCGCTGATCATGGTCGAAGGCTCTCCACTCAGGTCCCTGATCGATGAAATTCTCGTCGATTACAAGACCGCAATCGGAGCATACCAGCTCCGCTCGTTCATAATCGCGCACAAGAGTGTGGCTCTTGCACTCCGGACACTCCACAGTAAACTTCTCGAACTCGTCTACCTTCTCTTTCTCGCGCTTGAGCCGGGTTCTCTCCTTTAGCTTCTCCGGCTCTGCCCTCTCTATCTCTCTCAGCTTCTCAATCTCTTCCACTGGCTATCTCTCCCCGACGCCTCATCGACATAGAGCTTCTTTCCGACCATGTCGGTGGCATCAACACCCCTATTTGGTCGAACGATAATATACGGATGATCAACCGGTCCGAATATATCGAAAACCTTGCCGACCTTGTTCCGCTTCTGGTCTACAACCCAGGAATTTACTCTGGGGATATTAGTCGCGCTTCCAACAATTTGCTCGCTACGGACAATCAATTTATTTTGTACCACATGCTCTGCGGTGCCCAACCTCTTCAACAGGAAACCTCATCTATATAGATACGGAAATACTATTTAAGCCTTCCGAAAACCATTTATTAAATGAATGATTCCGGCCCGGCCTAAAGCTTTATCTGCCATATGTGAGCATCTCATAAATACAATGTTCGAGCAGCTTCCCACCGTCCCAACCTCACAGGAGCTTCTGGATAAGGCATTCCGACGCGCGTCCCGCGCCGAGGATAACGAGTCCATGGTTCAAAATGCAGGAAATATCCTATCTGACAATCTGACGAACCTGATCCATAAGTTTCCATCATTCGATAATCTTCCGCCCTTCTATCGGGAAATGGCGGATCTCATCGCCGGCATAGACCGCATGAGAATCAGCCTCTCACGCCTTCGCTGGGCCTCCCGCCAGACAAGGCTGATTACAAATGAGTTTTTGGGCAAGATGAAGCGTGCCAGGGGTCAGGACACCACCACAAGCCGAAAAGCGGCCTTCGGGCGTTTCTCTTCGGTTATAAAATCCATAGAAAAGGATTTGGTCTTCCTGAATGAGGCCCGAAATATGCTGCGCCATATGCCCACCATAAATCCAGAGTTTCCGACGATTCTTATTGCCGGCTATCCCAATGTGGGCAAGTCGAGCTTCATCAGGCAGGTTACCGGAGCCCGGCCAGAGATAGCAAGCTATCCATTCACTACCAGGGGAATCTATGTGGGCCATTTCTATCGCAGGGACCAAAAATACCAGGTGATAGATACGCCAGGACTCCTTGACCGGCCTCTTGCAGAGCGAAATGAGATTGAACGGCAGACTGTGGCAGCTTTGAGGCATTTGCAGGGAGTCGTCCTATTTATCCTGGACCCGAGCGAGCACTGCGGTTACCCCCTCCAGTCCCAGCTCGGCCTGGCCCAGGATCTGAAGGACTGGATCAAGCTTCCTATGTTGATGGTGGCCAATAAGGCGGATATTCTGAGGTATCCAGAGGTTATGGAGATGTCCACCGAAACCGGTCAGGGTGTGAAAGAGGTGCAAGAAAAGCTCATATCAATGCTGGAGGCTGCGATCTAGAGACCCTCTATTTGGGGGGTTTCCCCATTTTAGCAAAGCTGTGATAGAAGCATCTTCAAACTATAATCAGGGCATATAAAAGGAGCTTCGAGAGGGCCAATAGGGAACGCGACCCTCATGATCTCTGCTTTATGAGGTACTTCACAAGTTCGGGAGAAAGCTTGGTCTCTCTGGAGACGGCGCTGGCGACTTCGCTGGAGTTTGCTCCGCTGGCACATAAACGGTCGATTCTTTTTATAATCATATCATCTATATTATAATATTCATCGATATCCTTTCTATGGCCCCAGACATCTCCTTCTATGAGCTCAACACCCTGGATCGCCAGGAACATCTCGCTGGCCTTCGACAGCGTCTTGCGGTAAGAGGATGGAACCTGAATCGCTCTGATACGCGGGCAGTTTTGCAGAAGCTTGAAAATATCCGTGTTTGCTGCCCGAAAAGCCAGATGTATCATCTGTTCATTTCTATTCAGATCATCTATTTCATTTTTGGAGCTTACTACTCTGAGCTTCATTGTCCCTTCCCGCCATGGATAATTCTTGCAAGATCAACTATCTCGCCTTAATTTTCTCGCATATAAGCCTATTTGTCAGAAAGCAATATTGCTCATATCCGGCAATCCAACCGATCTATATCAAAAGGATATCAGAGATCAGGATTCAAATTCAGAACGAGTCCAGGAATGAATGAATCTACTGTTAATCCTTATGCGCGATTTCGAGCCGGAGCACATGGAGCTGTTCAAAAAAGCACCGCTCTCTTGCCGTCTCCCTTGGCCGCAATCCTGCATCCATTGCCATATTGCGCACCTCGTCCAAACCGGTCAGGCTGGAGATGAGGAGCAGGGCCCTGCCACCCGGCTGAAGATGATCCCCCAGATCTCTCAAGAATCGCTCCACGGTCACCCGTCCGCTGGCCCCTCCATCCAGGGCATAGTCGATCCACTCACCCGTTCTCTCCTCATCTGAAGTCGGGAGGTAGGGCGCATTGAAGAGTATCAGATCGAACCTGCCTCTGATTCCCCGAAACAGATCTGCTCTTAATGCCTCAACTCCTTTTGCCTTTGCAGCCCTGACTGCATGCGGGTTTATGTCTGTGGCCAGGATTCTACTTACCCTGGTCTTCAGCTTTTCACTGATAAAACCACTGCCGCAGCCTACCTCAAGGACCCGGTCATCAGGCCCGGCCTCAGCCAGAGCGGCATTGAGAAGAAGAAATGTGTCTTCTCGGGGAGAGTAGACCTGATCGGATATATATTCGAATGACATTTCAGGACTCCGACAAACTCTCTGGCACAATTGAGATAATTGAACATTGCCAGGCAAAGCTCCATGTGATTCAGACCATAAGCCGGATTATCAAACCTCTCTATGGCGGTACAATTCCTCAACGTAGGCGCATATCTCATCGAGAACACCAGGGTCCTTCAACCAGACACCAGCCTCATAATTATCCTCGATGCCGCCTTTGGTGAGATTTGCGGATGTGACTATGGCCTCTTTTCGATCTATCATATAGATCTTGGCATGAAGCTGTCGGACAAATAGAAGCTCTCCAGCAACGAATTTTACTTCCATTTGAATATCATCGGACATGCCGATGCCGTAATCGGATTCGCAGCCACGCATGATCACCACAAGTCTTCCTCCCCGGCGGGAGAATTTTTTCAATGGCTGTCCTATCCGATCCCACATCTGCCGTTTTATCCAGGGAGAGACAATCACAATCTCAAACTCCGCCCTATCCAGCATTTTTATAAGCTGGTCCTCGATGGAGTGAAGACCTCGCGGCGAAAACGTAACCAGGAATTGGATGGGCGTCTTTTGGGGCAATAAATTGATTTGCTCTTCCAGATACCTGAGTCGTTGAGCTGATGAGTACTCCATCATCTGCTTGGTCCTCTTGAGCTCACTCTCAAGATCAGAGGCGCGACCTTTTAGTTTGAGCAGATTGCTGCAGTCGCGTTGGAGCTGATCGAGGCTGGCTTCTCGTTCCCTGAGTCTGCACTTCAGCCTTTGAAGATCTGTTTGAATTTGGCTGTGGTCCCTTTGAAGCCTCTTATTCTGGTTTACCTGGAGCTGCACAATGCTGGCAGAGACAATTGCCAGGGCTAAAAAGACGAGCCATATCCAGTACCCCTCCATCCCCAACTGACCTCGGAGAAGGTTTTAGTGCTGCAAGTTATATAAAGATAACGCAATCAATATCCATGTATTATTTTCAGTATTAATTTCAAGAGACTGAAGGAAGGAAAAATTAAGAAAAAAGAGAAGCTCCGCCAGGACGTCTCAGAACATCCCTGGCGGCATTCCGCCCATGCCAGGCATGCCCATGGGCATTCCTCCGCCCATGCCACCCATGCCGCACATTCCAGGCGGCATTCCTCCTGCACCCGGCGCGCGCTCTGGCGGCTTCTTCGTAGAGGCCAGCACATCATCGATGCGCAGTATCAGGGAAGCAGCATCAGTCGCAGAGAGTATAGCCTGAATCTTGACTCTCAGCGGCTCCACGACGCCCAGTGAATACATATCCATGACCTCTCCGGTGTAGGCATTGAGACCGGCATTCTTGTTTGTCTCATGCTTGTTCTTCATTTCTACAAGCTTGTCTATGGCATCAAAGCCCGCGTTCTCGGCGAGGGTCTTGGGCACAATCTCCAGGGCCTCGGCAAACTTGGTGACAGCTAGCTGCTCCCGTCCCTTGAGGGTGGCTGCATATTCTCTCAGGCGCAGCGAGAGCTCGATCTCCGGAGCGCCGCCGCCTGCTACCAGCTTCTTATCCTCGATGACATCAGCTACTGCGTGCAGAGCATCATCCAATGCTCTCTCCAGACCGTTTAAAACCTGGCTGGTGCCCCCTCGCAAGAGCAGGGTAACGGCGTGATTTTTGGTGCCTGAGACAAAGGTCATCAGGCCGGCACCCACGCGCTTCTCTTCAACCAGAGCAGCAGTGCCAAGCTCGCTTGTCTTCAGCTCATCGAGACTGGTGAGTATATTGG
>CABMDX010000115.1 GCA_902385025.1 uncultured archaeon
TATCTCACTATATTAAAGAATCTCAAGGGAACCAAAAAGCAAAGCATCGATTGCGCAAACCAAAGGATTCAGGACAACGAAGACTCGATGATTTCTGAATTCCGGAAAACCTGGCGCGCGGCCCGAAACATACCCCGTCCTTTAGGGCGGGGTGGCCGCGCGCAGTTTGATTTTGAAAAATAAAAATATTTTGCATGCTTGGAAGCATGCCTCGCGTGTTATGCCTGCTCCCTCGTCTTGCTCTGGAACTCCTGCTGAACATCGCATCCCAGCTTTCCAATAGCATCTGAGCGGCATTGCCGGCAGTGTCTCATCTGCTTGATGATTTTGCCCAGCTCCTCCTGGATCTTTCTCTTCTCCTCCGGGGTTGGGGGCTGGATATGTGCAAATTTGTACTGGGGAATGAGGGGCATGACATTATGGATATAGACACCCATTGATTTGATCTTGCGTGCGACGTCGAAGACATGCAAGTCGTTGATGCCGGGAATCAGAACGGTATTGACCTTCACGATCTTCTTTCGAAGCAGAGCCTCTTCGATGCCCTTAAGCTGCTGGTCCCGGAGGAGTGTGGCAGCCTCGAGCCCTTCATATTTCTTGCCTTTGTATGTAACATAATCGTAGATTTGCTTGCCGATCTCCGGATCGACGGCATTCATGGTAACCGTGATATTGCAGACTCCGAGACGGTCGAGCTCCTCGATTTTATCGGGCAGAAGCAGGCCATTTGTGCTGATGCAAAGGATGATTCCTGGATATTTCTCGCCCACGAGTCGCAGAGTCTCAAAGGTCTCCTCATTTGCCAATGGCTCGCCGGGGCCTGCGATTGCCACCACCTTGATGTAGTGGTACTTTTCCAGCACATGATCGACACCTTCCAGGGCTTCCTTTGGCTTTAGGACCTGAGAGGTTACGCCGGGGCGGGACTCGTTTACACAATCGAAGTCCCGCACGCAGTACTTGCACTGAATGTTGCATTTTGGGGCCACAGCCAGATGCATCCTGCCAAAGGAGTGGCATGCCTTCTCGCTGAAGCACGGATGCTCCTGAATCCGCCGAAGCTGCTCCGGGTCGTAAGGAATCTCTTTTCCACCGACATTGGCAACGGGAAAAGTCTCTTGACTCATGATTGGAACTCCACGGTTTTCCTCATATTAATTATATCCCAGGATGGCTAAAAGACTTGCGTTAGCGGAAACGATCTCTGATTTGAGAAAGATACTTATGAGATGGCCCATAACTCCTCCACCATGCCTGAGAAGAACAAGCTGGTGATATGGCCGATTTACTTCGATGCAGCTCGCTCCCGAAGCGATGGCAGGATGGTTCCACTCCAAAGCGCAGTATCGGATCCATCCTTAGATATGGTGATCACAGCCTCTCTCAAAGCAGGCTTCAAGCCGGAAATCGAGCGCGAGAAAAGGCATCCCAAACTATGGCATCAGGCAGAGGCTGCAGGGAGAATACTGGTTGTAAAAAATGGCCCCAAATCTGCGGTCCTGAAAAGAATTGCTGCTTCTTTGAAGACAAAATACAAGAAAAAGAGCCGCTGATCCCCCAAAAATACGAATTAAGAGTATCATAGCCGCTCACATACTGTTGCTCCGATCCTGTCCCTGGGGTTCGTTTATCCATATCGAGTCCGGTCTCCAAAGGGATGCAATCTTCAGAAAGGCCCTCATCCTGTCGCGATTGCCGCAATGCCAAAAGTATGCAGCTATCCCGTGAAAGTTTACCCTGCAAACACCAAAGGAAGTAATTCCCAGAAGGTGCTCGCTGCGATTAGAAATGCCGGCAATGTGGATACCTGATCTCCGTGAAGGTCAAATCTTAAGCTCGGATATAAGCACCTGTAGAATCCCTTTGCCATAGCAAGAGATCAGGTCTATATCCTAACCTTTTCAGCATCTTTACCAATTGTTTTCTGGTTGGATGAACTATCATCGCCCGCCAGGACTGTCAATGTCTCTGGTCCGATAGGTTCTCATATTTTCGACGCGGCTCGGTCAGAGTTGATCCTATGGTAGAGGTGCTAATCTATGGAGCAGGAGCGATAGGCTCCTTCGTGGGCTATCTGCTCTCGGAGAGGGCAGGAACTGAAAGAGGCAGATCTGAGGCCATCGGGGCGGAGTCTGAGGCGGAAATAGCTGCTGATGAGGGAATCCAGAATGTTGCCCTGCTGGGCAGGAAAGGCCACATTGAGAGGATAAAGGCATCCGGCCTCAGGATAAACATGTCGGAAGGGCCCAGATCGATTAGGTTCCAATATGCCTTCTCAAGTCTTGAGGAGGCAATAGGATCGGGCTTCCATCCTGACCTGGTGGCAGTCTGCGTCAAAGCCTACTCCCTTCCTTCAGTCCGCGCCGAGATATTGAACTCTGGAGCACTCGACGGCTGCCTCAAGAGCGCTGACTGGAGTGAACCCCTCCGAGTGGACAATGAGTTAAGCAATGCCAACTCATGGAGGGAATCATATGAAAAGGACGAGGCGGCGCTACGATCGAGAATTCAAGATATCAATAGTAGCCGAGCTTGAGTCCGGCAAACCTCTTGCTCAGATAGCCCGCGATCACGGCATCCATCCCAGTCTTCCTTGCCGGTGGCGAGATGAACTGGCTGAGAATCCCGAAAGAGCGTTCAGCGGCAATGGCAACCGGTGCAAGTACGAGGCCAGGATTG
This sequence comes from uncultured archaeon, assembly GCA_902385025.1. Classification (GTDB taxonomy): domain Archaea; phylum Halobacteriota; class Methanosarcinia; order Methanotrichales; family Methanotrichaceae; genus Methanothrix. The sequence continues at coordinate 2,680 of CABMDX010000115.1, forward strand.
CCGAGCTTGAGAGGCTGCTTGGTCAGGCTCATGCCGAGAATGAGCTTTTAAAAAAAGCGTTCGCCATGACCCAGAAGAAGGTCCGGGAAGAGAGACTAAAACCGACACTACGAGGCGGTACATGATTATCCGAGAAGCTCATTCGAGTTGCCTTCAGTTGTCCATATCTCAATCGTGTCAGGCATTGGATATAAGTCGCAGCGGCTACTGCAAATGGCGAATAAAACCGAACTTAGATACCTCTGAGAATACCGAAAATGCAGTTCTCAGAGACGAGATTCAAGATATCGCTATGGAATTTCCTGGCTACGGCTACCGAAGGATTACGGCAGAGCTCCAGAATCGCGGCTATCCTGTTAACCACAAGCGTGTGCTGAGGCTCATGCATCTGGATAGCCTGTTGTGCCATAAGAAGAAGTTCAAGCCAGTAACAACCGATTCCAGCCATGGACTGCCGGTATATCCAAACCTGCTGAAGAGTACAACAGTAACCGGAATGAATCAGGTATGGGCATCGGATATCACATACATTCAGCTGCGGCATGAGCATATCTATCTGGCAGTAATCCTGGATCTCGCTAGCAGAAAGTGTATCGGCTGGGATTTAGGTCGGAGCCTGGGAGGCCAGTTGGCCATGAATGCATTGGCCAAGGCATTGAGGAATAGGTGGTCGAAATCCCTAACTGGCCTCATCCATCATTCGGATCAAGGAGTGCAGTATGCATCTAAAGACTATGTTGACTGTCTTAAAACCCATAACATTCTGATCAGCATGTCCAGAAAAGGAAATCCATATGATAATGCATTTGCTGAGAGCTTTATCAAGACTCTAAAGGTCGAGGAGGTATATCTTAATGAGTACGGAACTTTTGAAGATGCCTATGAAAACATCTGGCATTTCATTGAGAAGGTTTACAACAAGAAGAGACTGCATTCGGCACTGGATTATAGATCTCCGGATCAGTTCGAGTTGGAGGTTGCTTTAAATACCGTTGCTTAACTACCTGTCTACTATCAGGGGTTCAGTCCATGCGATTATGAGTCCAATATGCTTTAATTTTGACTGCATAGCATTCCCTCATTACGCTTTCATAATTAAAAAAAGAGAATTGCATTATAACCATAAGCTATCTCTTTACAACCACGATGGCAAGTCCTGTTGATGTAAAGAAGGCCATTGCAGTAAATAACAGGCCAATCAGTTTGAATTTCAGGGCCACATCGCCTCACCTCCTACTCTATTTTTTGTAAGCAATATACAATCACATATAACTATTTAAAATATTAGCATGTGTGCATTGAGCCCATCCAAGTTGACAATGAGTTAAGTAACTTCTACATAGCAAAAATCGTTATGTATCAACGTTGCTATGTAGTGTCTCGGATAATAGAGCTTCCTCTGGACAATCAAATAGTACCGAAAAAGCTAATTGTGCAAAATATAATAAATGTCCTTCTGGTAATGAGGGGTCGTGATTTCAGAAAGATGAACAATGAAGGGATGGGGACATGCTTCTTCTGAAGATTAGCGCAAAGGAGAATATTTCTCGAGAAACCGATAGTCAACAATCCAGAGAATCGATAACGCCAGAGCTGATCGACCGTCACTGGTATGAAAATATCTATCAGGGCGACCGAATGCCTCAGCTTACGTTAAGAGCGGTAATCATGGGCATGCTTTTGGGCGGATTTATGTCGCTATCAAACCTTTATGTAGGGCTAAAGACCGGGTGGGGGGTTGGTGTTGCCATTACCGCCTGCATTCTCTCCTACGCCATCTGGACCACCCTACGTAGGCTTTTTCCACGTTTCATAGCCAGCGATATGTCAATTCTCGAGAATAACGCAATGCAATCCACGGCCTCTTCAGCAGGCTATTCGACCGGCGGAACTATGGTCTCGGCAGTTGCCGCTTATCTCATAGTGACTGGCCAACATATAGGCTTCTGGGTACTCTTGGCTTGGACGTTCTTCCTTGCAGTTTTGGGGGTTGTTATGGCCATCCCCATGAAACGGCAGATGATCAATATTGAGCAGCTCCGCTTTCCATCGGGAATAGCTGCAGCAACCACCCTCAAGAGCCTCCACTTAAGAGGCGAGGAGGCCGTTCTTCAGGCGCGAGCACTCTTCTGTGCAGGCGGAGTGGGAATGGTGATCGCCTGGATGCGAGATGCTATGTCCCTCATCACTCCAAAGTTTAGCATCCCTGCTCTCCTCGATATTCCTCTCCTGAGCATTGCCGGCGTTCCTGCTATTCAGTACACTTTTGCCTTTGAAGGTTCGCTCTTGCTGGCCGCGGCAGGGGCCATAATGGGCTTTAAGGTAGCGTGGAGCATGATGGTGGGTGCTGTCTTCAACTACGGCTTCTTGGCTCCCTATGTCTATAACCAATTCAATCATATCGATCCGGCTTCAGGCCTTGTCGTCCATGACGCCATCACAGCGCTTGGCTATAGGGGCATAGTCTCCTGGTCTATGTGGACTGGAGCTGCGATCATGGTCTCGTCTGGCATCTTTTCCTTTGCCATGCAAGGGAGGACGGCATTGCGAGCTTTCACTTCTTTCGGTAACAGGAAAGCCTCGCAAAGGGAAGAGAGTCCCTTAGACAGGATCGAGGTTCCCAATTCCTGGTTTATATTCGGAACTATCATATCGGGCGCAGCCTGCGTATTCATCCTCCATTATGCATTCCATACAGCATTCTGGATGGGCATCCCGGTCATTGTGATGACCTTCTTTCTGGGCCTGGTGGCCTGTAGGGCAACTGGCGAGACAGATACTACTCCTCTCGGAGCCATGGGCAAGATCACCCAGCTAACTTACGGAATACTCGCGCCTGCTGACATGGTCACTAATCTTATGACCGCCGGAGTCACCGCCGGTGCAGCCGGCTCCTCTGCCGACCTATTGACCGATTTGAAGTGCGGATACTTACTAGGCGCAAATCCCCGAAAGCAGTTTTTGGCCCAGCTTCTAGGGGTCTTTGCCGGAACCGCAATAGTGGTTCCTGCATTTTATCTCATCGTTCCGCAGGTTTCGGTGCTCGGCAGCGAACGATTTCCTGCGCCTGCTGCCCAGGTTTGGGCAGGAGTGGCAATGATGCTCTCCAAGGGTCTGGCGTCACTGCATCCGGCAGCTCAGTGGGGGCTCATGATCGGCCTTCTGATCGGGATAGTCATTCCTCTCTTGGAGATATACTCGCCTCGTAGCATTAAGCCTTTTATTCCGTCCGCTATGGGCCTGGGGCTGGCTCTCGTCATCCCTGAGTGGAACTCCATTTCCATATTTATCGGGGCTATATTGGCCCTCTCATTTGCGAAGCAGAGGCCTGTTCTCGCCAGCATCTACACTATCCCCGTGGCTTCGGGCATCATTGCTGGCGAGAGCCTGATGGGAGTGGCGATCGCCCTTCTAGCTGCCCTCAAAATAATCGGCTAGCAAAAAAACAAAATCTGAAAGGGAATAACATATGAACGATTCGATATATATTGGAAAAATCGCCATATTTGCGATCATGGCAGTCGTCTTGGCGATTCCCGCGAGCGCTGCAGAGCCTCTGAACGCCAGAGAGAATATCACTGCATCTCACATCGAGGTCCGCAATGTCACAACCACATGGGATCTATCATTTCTCTACAAGGACAAAGACGCTGCAAAGGAAGAGTATCAGAGGTTGAACCTATCCACCGAGCAGATCAACCAGAGTTTCCGGCCAAGGTTTGCTCTCCTGACCGGGAAAGTGCTGCTGGATTACATTGAGAGTGATAAGAACTTTTCCAAATCGATGAACGTTCTATATGCCTATGCCAATGCGCAAAACAGCTTGAACGTCAATGATAAGTTCTTCCAGGACTTCCTTTCCGATGTTCAGAATTTGTCCAGCCAGTACAAAAAGGCCACTTCCTTCGCCGATGTGAAGCTAAAGTCGCTGCCGAGATCGGAATGGGAGAGACTCTTTGCAGAGGAGCCAGGGTTAGAGAAATATCGCCCATACCTTGAGGCTGGTTACATCCGATTTGTAGATCACCGTCCCAAGAACGAGACTCAAGCAGCATATATAGCCGATCTTTCCAACCAGCTCATGAAGCTGGATACCAAAGCCGAGGAGTTAATCACCAATAATGTCACCCAAGCCGGGAACATAACTCTTAGCAACGGAAAGCAGTTTGCCGTCAACTCCACATCTTATTATGACCTTCTCATGACTAGCATGGACAGGAGCGACCGGAAGAATTGCTATGATAAGCGATATTACCATCTCTTCAATGAATCAGACGTGATGGGGGTCGTCTATGCAAATAAATCTGAGCTTGACGATGAATACGCCCGGCAGCTGAACTACTCCGATGCCTATGACGCCATGATGTTTGACTCCTATCTGAATGCATCACAGATAGATGATATGAACCAGGTATTCAAGGACCGAAAAGGAGATTTCGATGGATATTATGAGTTCCGAAGGGCCAGGATGGGCGTGGATCGTCTGGCACCGTATGACCTATTCCTTCAGCTCATGAAGAATCCTGACAAGAGAACCAGTTACATAGATGCCTTAAAGGAGATCGAGGCATCGCTTGCCCTGATGAACCCTGCGTTCGACCAGGCATTCATAAAGACTGTCACAAGCAACTCCGTGGATGTTTATCCGAATCCGGATCACGGGAAACAATCGATAAAATATGCCCAGGACCTATGCGCTTTAAAGCGCTCTGCACTTGTGTTTCTTAACTATAATGGGCTGATCGATGACAAATCCACGATAGCTCACGAGATGGGCCATGCCATCGATTTTTACCTCATGGGGCAATCTGTGGATTATTTGTATTGCGGCGGCACTATTTACGAGATGGAGATCCCTTCTACATTCGATGAGGAGCTTTTCGTCGATTATGCCATCAAGAACTACGATAGAGATACTGCCATTGCGGTTCTGGCCAATCGTATCAGCACATATGCCAATTCATTCACCTTCCAGACAATGATCACCGAGTTCGAACACAAAGCCCATCAGCTTGTCAGCCAGAAGAAGAACGTGAATGGTTCAGATCTGAACGTCCTTTGGACGAACCTGGAGAATGAGTATAAGAGCGATAAGGTTGCCTACTACTCCCAGAGCGAGCCCAGGTGGACCTATGTGAGCCACATCTACTTCACAGATAACTACTACACATTCAACTACGCGCTGTCCGAGGCCATAACCCTGTCACTCTTCAAGATGTACAAGGAGAATCCTGCAAAATTCAACGAGAACTACACCGCATATCTATCGGCAGGCACCACAATGACACCTTCTGTGAAGCTCAAAAAGTACTTTGGGCTGGAGATCAACAAGAAGCTCTTTGAAGACGCTATGGACATAGTGAAGCTCAGAGTAAATCAGCTTGAAGAATTGGACAAAGGAAAGACGAGCTAGATTTTGAAGAGAATGGCTCGGCTCTGGCCGAGTCCCTTTTTTATCAGACTGTGCCTAAAAATGGTGAGGTCAGATTTAAAGTCATCTGAAGTAAAATTGATATCTATAAAGCTAAAAGTGCGGGGGACGGGAGTCGAATCCGCGAACACCTTCGTGACAGGGTCCTAAGCCGTAATGCCAATCTAGGAGCCAGTGACTCCCCTGGCCCGCCAATAGAATCGGGGCTGGCTGGCCAAAACGGCCTATGCCTCGAAGAATGAGTGAGCTGCCTATTTTCTCTTCTTCAACGATAGTTATATTCGATTCTCTGATATTGATAGTAATTGGCTTTTCGCCAGAGTTTAAATACCCATTTGCATCCGAATGGCTGGCGAATGGACCCCATCTAAAAGGACCATTCAAGCGCAAGATTTATCCAAATTAAGCCCTTTCGAAGAGCCATCACAAAGCCTATCCCGATGAAAAGGGAACTGAAAGAGTTCATTCGGGTGCTTGAGGCCATGCAGTGCGAGGCCAATCACAAAGCCTATCCCGATGAAAAGGGAACTGAAAGAGGACGTGGATGCATCGGCCAGGATCGCCGCATTTGATCACAAAGCCTATCCCGATGAAAAGGGAACTGAAAGAGCCATAGCGGCACCGGGCCGGGTTACTTGCGTCAGATCACAAAGCCTATCCCGATGAAAAGGGAACTGAAAGAA
>CABMDX010000116.1 GCA_902385025.1 uncultured archaeon
CAGGCGTGGAAATGGACAGCCATGGCTGGATCAAGGTGAACGAGTTTCTGGAAACGAGCAAGAATGGCATCTGGGCGCTGGGCGACTGCATAGGAAAGAATATGTTCAGGCATACTGCCAACTACGAGGCCGAGGTTGTCTCCCATAATCTCCTGCGGGCAAGAGACTCGACTGAAAAAGAAGCAGTGGACTTTCATGCAGTCCCCCATGCCGTTTTCACCCATCCTCAGATTGCTGCAGTGGGTTTGAAAGAGAAAGATGCAGCTATGGCAGGCCTCAGAGTGTTGGTCGGAAGGGCCAGATACATGGACATAGCTATGGGCGTGGCTATGGCAGAGGAGCGTGGCATGGCAAAGGTGATACTGGAGGAGGAAACGGGACGCATCCTGGGCGCATCCGTAGTTGGCCCCATGGCAGCAGAGCTTGTGCAGCAGGTGGTCTATCTCATGAACACGGAATATCAGGACATTATGCCGGTCATAAAGTCACAGGTGATCCATCCCACCATCAACGAGGTCCTGGTGCGAGCCTTCTCCGAGCTGCAGCATTCTGATTATAAGAATAGTTGAACCTACCAATCGGAAAGAGGCAGGAAAAATTGTATGAGAAAGATCATCAAGATCGACGAGTCCCTTTGCAATGGCTGCCAGAAGTGCATGACATCCTGCGCTGAAGGGGCAATCGAGATGGTTCAGGGCAAAGCTAAGGTGGTCTCCGATAGCTTTTGCGACGGACTTGGAGCATGCCTGGCCGTCTGTCCCACGGGCGCCCTGACCCTGGAAGAGCGGGAAGCAGAGGATTATGATGAAAAGGCTGTCCGGGAGCATCAGAGAAACACAAATAGATGCAGAGCAGATGAGATCATCACACCCTGCACAGCACCTGTCAGCCTGAAGCCGGTCCTGGGACGCGAGGACAATTCCGCGGCCTCAAAGCAACAAGAAGAAAAAGAAGAAATCGATAGCTTCAAAGGCGAGCATAACCAGCTCTGCGGCTGGCCAATTCAGATGAGACTGGTGCGTTCATGGGCCCCGTACCTGAAGGGCGCAAAGCTTCTTGTAGCCGGGGATTGCACCGCCTTTGCGTACCCCGCTATCCAGCATGACTTCATTAGAGGACGCGTGGCACTGGTGGGCTGCCCAAAGCTGGATGAGAGCGAGCCTTTTGTGAGCAAGCTGGCAGAGATTCTCAGGGACAATGAGATTTCGGATATAACAGTGTTGCATATGATTGTCCCATGCTGCGCAAAGCTAGATGATCTGGTGACAGAGGCTCTTATGCGCTCGGGAAAAAAAGTGCCGCAAAAGAGCTATGTGGTGGGAATAGATGGCAGCATCGAATCAGGTGCCCTGAATCTGGAATAAATCTGCGCATCAATTTTTGGAAAGGTAAGTTATATCTATGCACAAATGCCTATAATGTGCTGATCGGGAGGGTGAATATTGCCAGATGAATTCAATTTCAGGCCAATAGCCGCAGCTCTTGCGGGAGGCAGTCTAGCGATTGCTGCCTTTATGATTATTGTGACTTCCGCCGTAGCTATAGCTCCAGGAAATTCGACTGAGGATAATTCTACAGGCGGGACGGTTGAGCTGCAGATAATCGCATTCAATGATTTTCACGGCCAGCTTGAGCCTTTGCAGGGCAAGATGACCCTTTATTACAATAGAAGCTGCAAACCCTATCAGGTTGAGGTAGGTGGAGTAGAATATCTTGCAACACTTATCAAGTCCCTGAAAGCTTCCAATCCCAATACGGTAATAGTCTCTGCAGGGGATAGCATTGGCGCAAGCCAGCTCGTCTCTGCGCTCTTTCATGATGAGCCCACCATTGAGGCCCTGAGTGAGATTGGCCTTCAGTATTCTGCCGCGGGAAACCACGAATTCGATGAGGGTGTCCAGGAGCTTATGCGCATGCAATACGGCTGCTGCAGCCCATCGGACGGCTGCCAGGATCAGGATAGATTTACCGGAGCGGGCTATGATTATCTAACAGCAAATGTGGTCAATAATACTACCGGCAAAACGCTCTTCCCGCCTTATAAAATAGAGTATATCCAGGGTATCCCGGTGGCCTTCATCGGAGTATCTCTGGAGGGGACGCCCGCCATTGTATCCCCCTCAGGTGTCAGAGGTTTGAAGTTTCTGGATGAGGCAGATTCGATCAATGGAATCGTTCGCACTCTGAAGGAGAAGGGTATCCATACAATTATTGTCCTGATTCATCAGGGAGGCAGCCAGAATGGGCTGCCAAGCGAAGCCGTCGGTCTCTCGGGCCCTATCCTCAATATCGTCAATCGAACCGACGAAGAGGTGGATGTATTCATCACTGGCCACACCCATCAGTCCTACATAGCAAAAGTTGACGGCCGAATTGTATCACAGGCCGGCTCTCTAGGAAAGCTTCTTTCAGACATAGATCTGACCATCAGCAAGGACACTCTTGATGTCACTTCAGCCACAGCCAAGAACGTCGCTGTAACTCACGACATGCCCAAAGACCCGGAGATATCGGAAATAGTTGAGAAATACTCAACACTCGCGGCACCCCTGGCCGAAAGGGTAATCGGAGCCATCAACGCCAGTATTACCCGCAAGGAGAGCGCTTCGGGTGAATCGGCATTGGGGAATGTAATTGCAGATGCAGAGCTTCATGCCACAGGCCAATCGGATAGAGCAGTGGCCGCCTTCACAAATTCGGGAGGAATTCGAGCAGATCTGCTCTATAATAATTCAAGCAGCAAAGGAATGCCCGAAAATGTGACATATGAAGAAGCATTTTCTGTGCAGCCCTTCAGCAATAGCCTTGTAACCATGAATCTAACTGGAACTGAGATAGATGAGCTGCTCGAGCAGCAGTTCGGGACGGGAGGATATTCCATTCTCCAGGTTTCCGGGGGCTTCAGCTACACATGGAGGAGAAGTGCTCCCCAAGGCCAGAAGGTCGATATCAGCTCCATTAGAATTCAAGGATCACCCATCGATCCCAGCGGAGTCTACCGCATTACTGTCAGCAGCTTCCTGGCCGATGGCGGCGACGGCTTCACTGTGCTTATGGCTGGAAAAGACCGTGTCTATGGGGCAATGGATCTGGATGCGCTCGTTGATTACTTCCAGGCTGTCAAACTCGTTTCCCCTGGTAAGATGGATCGGATCACCGTCGCTTCATAGGCCATCTCTTTTTTTTGGCAGATCCGGTTCAAACTCTGCCAACTGCATCGATATCACACCTCTCATCATCGAATGTTGCACATAGAATGCTGACTGCATTGTTCCTCACCAAATTATCATGATAAAGAAACCTTAATAAAAGCCTATGACCAAGACGATGAGATACAATTTGCATAAGCTTTAGATTCATTTGACAAAATCGATATCTGGAAAATGGTGGGGTTACAATTATGATGAAAGAGAAAGAGATCAAGAGAGCGGTAAGAGAAGGATATGCCCGCATTGCAAAGCAGGCCACATCTCATTATTCGTCTCGCAGCTCCTGCGGTTGCTCTGATGTCCCTGAAGAGATAAGCCGAAGGATGGGCTATACTGAAGAGGAAATTCATGCCGTTCCGCCTCAATCGAACCTGGGACTTGGCTGTGGCAATCCAGTAGCCCTTGCAGACCCAAAAGAAGGCGAGACTGTTCTGGATATGGGAGCGGGAGCAGGATTTGATTGTTTCCTGGCATCGTCTCGCGTTGGACCGTCGGGAGA
>CABMDX010000117.1 GCA_902385025.1 uncultured archaeon
AGTCATCACTGATTTTTCGCGGTCCAGTCGGTCTCAGGGTTGCCGTTCAACAAGAACCTATAGAGAAGTTTATCGCTCTCCTTGTCACTGGCCGAGGCCGTCCAGGTGATAATTGCGCCAGCTTCCTGTGGGCTCATCTTATCGGGGCTAAAGTCAGTGATGACTGGCTTTTCATTGGGCGCGGTTAGGGTAAAGCTGGCTGTCCTGGAATTGTCGCCTTCTGGATTGTGGTTGCCATCCTTCACCTTCACTTCAACGGTATGCCCACCGACATCGCTATTCGATGTATCCCAGCTTCCTGAAGGTTCGTTCTGCCATCCGGTTATGGGCGTGCCATCTACCAGGAGCTGGAATTGCAGGGCATCGCTTTCCGCATCTGCAGCCTGGGCAGTCCAGGCGATGACTGTACCTATCTCCTGAGGGCTGGCGGGGGTCAGATCAAAGCCCTGGAGCTCTGGGGGCTGATTTGCCGGTTTCGTCTCCTCTGCCTGTGCGGTTGTCTCGGTTGGTGCTGTTAATTGTTCAGAAGCCTGCTGTACGCCTCCAAACGGATTAAAATTCTGATCCGGCGCAGGATTCTGCTCGGTTGAGGCCGTGGTCTGACCGGTCTCAGGAGGAGCCTCGGGAATACTGATCGGCACTATCTGATAGTCCGCTGTGCCCTGATCATCGAAGCCGTCAGTGCCTGCATGATTTCCATCCCGGATCCAGACCCCTATCTGGTTATCTCCTGAATCCGCAGCACTTGTGTCCCATCGCCATGCGGCCTCTGTGGACCAACCGGTCTTCGACTGCCATTCTCCACCGGTGGCAGATCCCTTCAGCCTGAACATATAGAAAATGGGATCATTATCCGGGTCCATGGCGCTGGCCATCCAGGTAATGGATGTCCCCGCGCTTTGCGGAGATGACTTGTCGGGCGCGAGACTGGAAAGGGCTGGCGTTTGATTGGGTTTTTCCATAATTTCCGGCGCGTTCGAGGACGATGTCTCAGGTCCTCCCGATCCTGGCATCTGATCGCCTGGCGTCTGGTCGTATTGCGCCAGAGCTGGCAGTGCCAGAAGCACTCCAATTACCACTGCGTAGATTAGAAAATAATTGCATGTACTTTTTTGCTTGCTCTTTTTTTCGTACATATCCTCACTCTCCGATGCTCTTCTTATATTCGGTCCACTCCTGATTGCTTCATGGAAGAAAATTTAGATTTCAAGAGATTATGAAGCTTTTTTTCACATTGAAGCCTTATAAGTGCCTTCAATTGCTGCTGCTTCTCATGTGAATCCTTTGTGAATCGCATATTGATGCCTCCCGGCCCGATCTGGCAAAATTGGCGATGGCGCTTTAGCTTCTTTGCCTTCCTTGACCGAGCCGCTTGGCCTGGATCAGGCAAATGGATGCTTCGCAGTGTCCTTCCTGGCCAGAACCTCAGATGCTACTGGCTTCCTTGCCACTGCGCGCTCAATTGCGAGCTTTGTGGCCTGATAGTTATACTCGTATACCTTCTTCTTATCGGCTGCATCCCACTCTATGAATACTGATACTATTATAAATAATTCCTCGGCCAGCATCTCTGGTATGGTTCCCTCTCCCACGCAGTCCATCACGGCCTTGGCCACTGCTGCCTGGGCCGGACCGAACATGAGGATGGCCTGCGCGGCATTCTTTATCGTAACCTTATTCACCATGAGCGTAGAGGGCTTTGCAGGCAGATTTGGCTCAAGAACTGCCAGCAAGGGCGTGTGTCCCTTGGCAGGCGAGGCCAGGGCATGAACAAATGTCTGCTCCACATATCCGCCGCTGGGACCGATTACAAGGTCTATATGAGCAATCTCGGGGCCCTCTCCTACCAGGGCTTCCCCCACCAGTGTGCCAACAAATGGATAGATCATGGGCCTTACATTGAAGGTTTTTTCATATAAATCTGTCCTTTATGTTTGACCAGACTATTCACAAAATAATATCAAATACCACTAATATTAATTGTTCCAGCCAAAAAATATATCTTCATAATAAGATCCTGAAGTTGCAATGCGAATACTTGTGGTCAACAACTATGGACAGTTCAACCATCTCATCAGGCGCGCCATAAGAGATAAGGTGGACACAGATCTCATATCCAACCAGATCCCACCGGAAGAAATAGATGCAGATGGCCTGATCCTTGGTGGCGGACCCACTCTCGATCGGGCCGGAAGAGGAAGCGATTATCTGCGTGATCTTGACATTCCAATCCTCGGAATATGTCTTGGCATGCAGCTCATGGGCACGACCTTTGGCGGAAAAGTGGTGCCTGGAAGCATCGGCGGCTATGCAGAGGTGGATGTGGAAGTCGTCAAAGAAGATGACATTCTCAAGGGCCTGCCTCCCAGGTTCAAGACCTGGGCCTCTCACATGGACCAGGTGGTAGTGCTTCCGGAAGGTTTTGAGGTCCTGGCGAGATCCAATGTCTGCGAGATCGAGGCCATGAAGCACCTGACAAGGCCTTTGTATGGCGTGCAGTGGCATCCTGAGGTCGTGCATACCGAGCATGGCCAGGAGGTCCTGGACAACTTTATCGCCATCTGCAAGCGATGAGCCGGAAAAGCGCAATAGAGAGGCATATAGCGGAGCTGCGGGAGGACTTGCTGGCCGCCCGTAAGCTCTCGACAGAGAATCTGGCGCAGCAGATTCAGGAGAATGGCTTTTCCTGCCAGCTGTGCGGAGAATGCTGCCAGGGCATGGATAACAGCGTGGTCGTCTTTCCCTTCGAGATTCGGCGCATCAAGGCCGCCTCTGGCCTGGAATGGCTGCAGGCGGCAGAGCCTCCGGAGGAGGGCGAATACGACCGGGAGGGCTGCTTTCATACCTTGGAGTGGCGGCTGAAGAGAATAGACGGATCATGCCGATTTTATCAGAGCGGCCGCTGTAGCATTTATGAGGCGAGGCCGCTATTATGCAGCACTTATCCATTCTATCTGGACCGCGGGAGACTGCAGTGCTCATTATGCCGGGGGCTCGGCTGCAAGATCGATCCCGAAAAGGCCGGGGAGATGGCGGAGCTCCTTATTTTGCGCTACACGACTGAAATTGAGGAGGCCATCCTCCTGCTGGAGAAATATCAGGACTTCGAGCGGGGCCGGCCGAGAAAGGGCGGAAGATGCATCGTACATGATAGCGAGGGGATGCACTGCATTCATCACAAAAAAAGTATATACCTTTGATATAAGTATACAATTATGAGGAGAGGGCCCCTCTGCTGACTCTGGACAAAAAAATGTATGAAAAGGCAAAAGCAAAACTGGACGTTCGACTGCTTTAGTCAGCCATTCCTGACGCATCACAAAGCTCGAATTTCTTCAGTAATTTCACTTCAAGAAGCGTTCAACATACTCTTCGTGAAGGAAAATCTTTAAAATCCATATTTTTTTAAATAATATTAAAAAAAACCAACCCGATCCTTGGGGGACAGGGTCAGCCAGCACAATGCAATCCGTCTGCAATTAACCGGCAAGGTGGGATTACGGCCCCTATGCCTTCTTTTTGGACCTAATTACCAACACAGGCCTTGAACTCATCCTGGCAATATCTGCAACGACGCTGCCAATCGTAGCCTGGTCCATCCAGCCTTCTCCATGAGAGCCCAATGCTACCAGTGAAACGTCTTCACCCTCTGCAACAGACAGGATCTTGTCCACCACTCCCCCTACAGATGCAAATGGTGTGGTCTTAACCTTAACCATGCTGCCGGATCCATAAGTCCTTGCCTCCCCTTTGACGGCTGAAAGAGCCACGGCATTTACGGTCATTCCAACATGAACTAGGTCGGCTTTTATTGCTTCAAGCTTTTCCTGCGCGCTCTTGATCTCGGCCTCGAGTTGTTCGAGGCTTTCGACTCTAGCCACTACATTGAGCAGCAGCACATTTTTGGTCAGATTTTTGGCTTTGACTTCTTCAATAGCTGCATTACCTGCCAGAGAGAAATCCGTCGGACATAATACCTTTTCAAAAATATGCGAACAGAATTTTTCCAAATCCTGCTTATCTACACTGTCAATGGTCTTATATCGCATAATTAAGAGATCTTTTGTTCCATACCGCAAATAATCTGTGGAGACACTTCCCAGCAGCAGGCCTTCCCAGAGACCTCTGCCCCGAGCGCCCATTACCACTAGGCTAACATTTTCTTCCTCAGCTTCCCGCTGAATTACAGCAGATTCCTTCAAATCCTCGGCTAATTCTGCTCTTGGCTTGACTTTTAAGCCCATTCCTTCAAGAATCTTTTTGGGAGCTTCTAATTTTTTAGCGGCAGCTTTTAGCTCGTCACCTGGAGACCACACTCGCGCCAACGGGTCCATTGCTAAAACATGCAAAAGAACAATTTCCTTTGCGCCGGGTAATTCACTTACACAATCTATAATTTTCTCTGCATGTTTAGAGAAATCTGTAGCGACTAAAATTTTTTGAAACATAGAGACCGCCATTGTTTAGATGAATAATGATTGTATTGGATTATAATCTTTTCGATCAATAGATGTATTATAAATTTAAAATCAGCATTTATCAAGTTTTGGTATATCTATCTTTATACCATATCCTGCAGGAGTCCTGAAAAAAGCACCACCATTTTTTTGCTATTGATTATCTGTCTTAAAGTTTTATATATTAATATTGTTTAATGTTTAAATTTCAAAAAATTCTCAATTAATTGAATTGAATGATCCTAGACTACTGCTTCCTGAGTACGTGTTTAGCTCCTCATAACCAGCATCATTGAGCTGAATTGATGATATCTTCTACGTTAAATCCTGCAAGGTAAACTTGCAACCGCATAGCCGAT
>CABMDX010000118.1 GCA_902385025.1 uncultured archaeon
CCCCCACCCCCCCCACCCCCCCCCCCCCATCCCCATCATCCCCACGATAGCCTCCCATTTATTTTAACATTATACGTCCATCATGGAGATCTACTGGCTTTCATTCCTCGTCCGGCATGCATTCTCCATTTTCAGGATGATAACCTGGCATGCATTCTACTTTGTCCGGCACGCATTTGCCGTTTTCTTGATGGTAGCCTGGTTTGCATTGCACATCAGGCACGCATTTGCCATTTTCTCTATGAAATCCGGGTTTACATTTCACTTTATTGTCCCAATAATCCGGATAATAATCCCATGGATAATAATTCCATAAATAATAGTCCCATGGATAGTAATATCCAGGATAATACGCTGGATATGTGCTGGGTTGCACGTAGGTGCTGGGTTGTGCATAATTGCCCACTACGTCTATCATCACTTGATTGCTTGCCTGACCGTTTATGTCAAAGGACAATACATGTCGTCCAATTGTGTCCGCGTATACGGTTAATAGGCTGTTTGGATAGAAAAAGTAGTCGTGGCTATATTCTTTTCCATCTGAGTTCACAAAGTCAAGAGATCCGCTTCCACCTGTAGGAGTGATTGCGATGAGTGATAGCGTTGATCCCTGAGGAACGGCAGCGTACTGTGTCCAATCCGTTTTTCCTTTAATCCATAAAGAACTGGCTCTTGTATATGCGGGAGAGAGCCTATATTGAGAGTATGGCACGGATTGCATCTTCTCTCCGAGGTATACAGTCGACGGCATACTGCCTATCATTTCAAATTGTCTGGGCGCACCTATAGGATTACTTGGAGCAGGTCCGGGATTTATGATGTAAAACTGAGAATACTGCGAAGGGTTTTTCGCTGTGCTCGTTACAGCAGTCGGATATCCGCTTGAAGGCATTACATACTGCTCCTGGAACTGTCCCTGAGCCCCAAACAAACATGCTAAAACAATTATCGGCAATAAGGTCAGGAATAATCTATGCATTTTCGTGGCCATCTCCTCCGTTATTAATCTCTTGTTGAAACATAAATGCACTACAAATATTTGTGGGTTTGCCAATCGGATCATTTGTGTCATTTTGACGGAGAGCAGAGTGGAGAGAAAGATTCCGCGATCCGCTGGTGGCTGGATGAGGTCGAAATTGTCTCGCAATATATACAGGATTTTCGATCTCTGCATCCAAATCACATGTTTGGCTTTGGGTGGATCCGGGAAATCCTTAAGGGTATGCAAGATCAGTGTTGCCAAAAATCGTTTGACGACATACGCATATTGCAAAAATTATATGACGTAGTCGATTCGCTCCGACCTGTTCTTGTGCCGTTGTTTGGATGAGCTTCTGATTCTGGTCTATCTGAACGGAGTCGTGGCTCAAATTTTGGCCTGAATTAGTACAGTCTGTCCCGTCTGCCCAAATTCGAATAGTTGAGGATTTATAGTCTTAAATGATACCTTTTGCCATCAATGCGGCTCTCAGCTCGGCGACTTCCGACTCCAGCTTCTCGAACCTCTGTTCCAAGTATCCTTTCAGTTCCTTCCTGGATTCTTGCACCTCATCCAGTGTATCTTTTTGTATATCAAGCGTCTCTCGTTGCAGATCGATCATTACATCCATCTTGCCTGAGTGCATTTCTTGACCCTTAATCAATTCGCCCTGACCCTTGATAAGTTCACCTTGGCCCTTGATCATAACGTCCATCTTGCCGCCAAGAGTCTCACCCAAATTATTTACCGCGACAATCAGATCCTTGAGGTGAACTGCGGCCACATCCAGCCGGGTATCGGTCTCACATTTCTCCACCAGCTTGTAGAACTTGCCAAATTCGACCCTCGGAGCTGAATATTCCTTTTCGATAGAGGAAACCCGAATCAAAGCATTTTTTACATTGACGGCATCTTCAAACCACTTGAGCTTATCCTCATCGCCCTCAGCTATTATCTTCACTCTGCCGTCATCAAGATTCTCGACAATCCCGGTGAGTTTCAGCATTCTGGCAAAATCAGCTACCTTTGCCCTGTAGCCCGTCTTCTGGACGCTGCCCGAAACATAAGCCGTGAGCCGCTTCATCTGCTCTGAATTAGTGATTCTTTGTATTTTACTTTATCGAAAAGCGTCAATTTCCGCTTTTTCCCGGGCCCCGAGTGCTGTGCTAAGTCCACTGCAATTTACTAACATAAGCGGTTACCACTTATACAGGGAAAAAATTATATAAATACCCAATGACTGAGGCAGAATGGGATCTGCGTGGCAATATGCTGGATTTATTATCCTCTAAAGCGTTATTTCTCTTGCCATGAAGGTTCTCATAGTCACGGGAAGATTGGCCGAGGAAATGGTTCGATCTCGGGCCGCGTGGGCGGATGTGCTGGTTTTAGATGTGGATGTGGCTGCATTCATCACTCCCCAAATGCTGATGGCGGCCAAGCCCAAGGGGTATGACCTCATCCTCATTCCCGGTGCCATCACTGCCGACTTCCGGGAAGCAGAAAAGGTGCTCGATACAATTATCCGCCTGGGGCCAAAGCATGCCGCGGACATCGGCCTCGTGCTAAGACATCTGGATGATTTTGAACTGTCAACCAGCATTCCGGCCTGCGTTCTCATGCAGAGCAGGCTATTGCAGCGCGCAGAGGATGAAGAAGTGCGATTGGAAAGGACTGCCGGAGCGGCAATGCAGATCAAGGGCGTCAAGATAGGTGGCAGCTCCCGGATGAAGGTGCTGGCGGAGATTGTTGATGCCACGCGCCTCAAGGCAGGAGTTCTGGTAGAAAAGATCCGCTACTACGAGGAGCAGGGGGCGGATATGATCGACCTTGGAATTCCCTTGGATGCCCTTCCTGATCAGGTCAGAGAGGCAATGCTGACCGCAAGGGAAGCTACCGAGCTTCCCGTGAGCGTGGATACAACTCTGCCCGATCTCATTCTGGCGGGGCTTGATGCCGGGGCGGACCTGGTTTTAAGCCTGAACGGCCAAAACCTGTCGGCTGTAGGCGGAGCCGTCTCCCGTGCGGAGGTGCCTGCGATCGTCATTCCCGGGCCAGGTCCCATCAGCCTGGAGGAGAATCTGACTTTGGCCAGCAAGTTCGGAATACCGGTTATTGCAGATCCAGTGCTTGATCCTCCGCTGCAGGGGCTGGCCTCTTCGCTGCAGCGGTATATTCTCTTTCATGAAGAGAATCCGGCCACTCCTCTATTTTTTGGAGTGGGCAATGTCACTGAGCTTCTTGATGCCGACACCCCTGGTGCCAATGCGCTTCTCACGGCCCTCGGAGCAGAAGTTGGAGCCTCGCTGCTCTTCACTCCCGAATACAGCGCCAAAGCTGCCGGAAGCATCCATGAGCTTCGAGTGGCTTCACGAATGATGTTTCTCGCGAAAGCGCGCCGGTCACCGCCAAAAGACCTGGGTGCCGATTTACTGATTTTGAAGGAGAAGCGCCATCTTCCGGAGGACGAAATGCCCGAGAAGTTCATCTCAGAGCGTGCAGATCATAAATACGTAACAGATCCCGCTGGCAGCTTCAGGATAAGCCTCACGAGCGACAAAATACTTGTCAGGAACCGCAGCATGACTATTGTGGGTGATAACGCCCGCGATATCCTGAACACCATCATTGATGCGGGGGCAGTCTCGCGACTGGATCATGCTGGCTATCTTGGGCGGGAGCTGGAGAAGGCACAGACAGCTCTTCGCCTGAAGCGCAGCTATTGGCAGGATGAACAGCTCTTTCCTGCGGAGAAAAGGTCAAATAATAATAGTCTCGTCAGAAGATGCGGATGAATCAGAAGGCTTTCGCAATCTTCGTAGGCGCTATTATGATACTCTCCGCCTTTGCTGGTTTCGTGCTGAGAGGCAGCGACCAGAATGTGACCGTTGTAGGATCCGATGCCACCTCTTTGCAGGTATTTGGAGTGCAGGGCAATCTCGTGGACTGGGACTTCGGCAACCTGGCGGATACATTGCAGATGGCTCCGGAGAGCACAGTCATGGCATACTGGCTGAACCTTGATGCGTCGCAGAATCTGACCGCTGCGGCAGCGGCCGCTCTTCCCCAGTCGCTGGGCATGACTTACGGAAGCCAGCTCTATTCCACCAAAATAGAACGTCTGGCCAAGGTATATTTCAATAACACCTGGCTCGAGTTCCACTGGATCAAACCCTTTGCTCTCGGCTACAGCGGCCTAGTCGTGCCATATGAAAACTATATGATGATCCCGACGGGCACCGATTATGTGACTGTGATGGGCAAGCCCACACTCTTTGGCACGCAGGATGCCACCCGCCAGGTAATCGATGTGATCGCGGGCGGTCTGCCCACAGACAACTTCACCCTTGCGTTGGGCGAGAGCGCTGATCTGCAGGTAGCAGCCCTTGGCAGAGGCGGATCGAGCATGCCTCTTTCCGGCAATTATAAGGAGTTTTATCTGGGCGTGAGCACATCAAACGATACCGTCCTGGGTGGCTTTAACTTCACTGCTACGTATCTGCAGCCTGCTGCTGTCGTCAGCCAAACTGTCAAGGAGCTGGCTGACAAGAATGCTCTTACCTACACCTCCGAGGGTTCTGATGTGGTGGTGTCCGGGCACTTGACAGAGGAAAATTTGCAAGGTGTGCTGGTGGCTCTTCTCAAGCCATAGCCGAAACCTTTTTACATGTAAAGCTATAGGCAGGATGTAATCAGTTAAGCGCTTTTGCGATGAATGATGATGGGCGTATGTGCCCTGAAGGAGAATTAAATTATGGCAAGACCAATATTCGTACGATTTGATGTTCCGGCTGAGCTCGCTACAAAGTCTCTTGAGGCTCTTGAGCTGGCTCGTGATACGGGCAGAATCAAGAAGGGAACCAACGAAGCCACCAAAGCCATCGAACGCGGTGTTGCGCGCCTGGTTATTGTGGGCGAGGATGTTATGCCCCCTGAGATAGTAGCCCATATCCCGGCGCTCTGTGAAGAGAAGAAGACGCCCTATATCTATGTCAAGAAGCAGAGTGAGCTTGGCGCGGCTGCAGGCCTGGGCGTGAAGAGTGCTGCGGCAGCTATTGTTGAACCCGGCAAGGGAAAAGAGCTGCTTGATGAAATTATACAGAAAGTCGCAGCTTTGAAGTAGGTGATATCCGATGGAGGATGAGAACGGCATACCAGCAGAGGTTATCGAGGTCATCGGTGTCACCGGCATGCATGGTGAAGCGACGCAGATCAAGTGCCGTATCCTGGAAGGC
>CABMDX010000119.1 GCA_902385025.1 uncultured archaeon
GCAGGCATCAGCGCCTCTGACCAGGCAAAACTCCTGTTCGCAGTATCCCGCTTCCTCTGTGAGCGGCTCGCCCCTAGCGATGATCTTCCAGTAGCCTCCTGAAAGCCTGGCCTTGAGGAGCTTTTCGGCTTTTGCATACTGGCTGGTGTTTTCGATCTTCAGCCCCATCAGATCTGCATACCACTGCACAGTCTGGCGATTTATGCCCACATTTTTGGAGTTTGTCTTTGATGTAGATGATTTGCCATCGGATTCTTCGCGGCCAACCTCATTGCTGCTGCCTTCATTATTCGCGCTCACAATAGAGCTTGCGAGGGCAGAATCTGGGGCAGATCCGCCCAGTCTGATGGTCTTCGAGTCTCCTGCTCCAATGATTTGGTAATTGCCAGCAGGTATGCCCGAGGTGTCAATTGCAAGGCTGTATTTTCCACTCGAGTCCGCCCGGACACCCGTCTCTGCCACAACGGATACAGGAACCGTATTTGATCCCGGCAAGGCATTTCCGAACATCTTCAGATTGTACCTTCCGGGCGGAACATCCGCGTGAGAGATGCTTGCAACTCCTGCGTGGGCTTCGAAGCGCTTTGTGATCCAGATGCCAAGCTTCACCCCGGCATTGAAGTCCTGAACATTTTGGGCCGTAACTGTGAAGCGATTGGGCTTCTGAGGGATGTTGATTGCAGCCTCGTACTCATATTCGCCACCGGCCACAGGCAGGTCCATGGTGAAGCTGGATCGAAATGTGAGCTGCTCTCCTGGGGATGCTGTGCCGCTTAAGGTGACCTCATCGCCGGCAGTCGTCAGCTCAAAGGCATAGCTGCAAGATATTATGATATAAATAAAAATAGCAAAGAGGATGAAGACGCTCAGATCTGCCCGGTATCCAACTTTTATACTCTTCATTCTACCCTTTCAATCTTTATCAGTCGTCATACTGGATATTGTCAAAGGCAAAGGAGCCATTCAGAGCCTTCACAGCCAGGGAATAGTTGCCAGACGGGAAACCGGTGGTGTTGACGATCAGGTTGAAGGGGCCGCTTACGACCAGCTTCTTGACCACCGACATCAGCAAACTGACTTCTGTCACACTATCGGCTGCATCTCCAAAAACCTTTACGTGATAGGAGCCTCGGGGCGAAATGAGGTCGGTGTCGGCTCTGGCCATTCCCGACTCGTTGGCCAAAAACTGCGAGCTGACCCAGGTGCGCTCCAGATCTCCCTGCAGCTTCATCACACCCACGTTGATATTCTTGACTTTGCCGGCGATGAGGGTGAAATTGTTGGGCTTCTTCGGCACAAAGATGCCAGGCAGGCTCAGATCGTATCCAGTCCTGGAGCCCTTAACCTCTACAGGCGTTGATAGTGGAGGCATGTTAAGCCCCACAACATCGTACATGTATCTTCCTGAGAACACGGGCAATGTGGTCTTGATGGACAGAGTTACGAGAAGCTCGCCCTTTCCTGAACCGGAGAGATGCCTGTCCTTATTTATCGGGTCCACGAAATTGCTGGCGTTGTAAAGAGAGGTAGTATAGGCATTATCGAGAAATGCACAGGGAACCAGGCCCATGGAAGCAGAGCCCCAGTTGAAAGTAAGGTTTCCAAGGCGATAAGGCCCATTCAGCTTGCTCTTTTCTATGGTTTTGCCATCAAATGCAAGCTGCATGATGTGATCGCCTTCCGTGAAGTTTCGGTGGTCTGCAGACCAGACTATCTCTCTGCCGCCCCGGTCGTAGAGATAGCCATTGAGGCTGTACTCTCCTGGATATGTTATATGCACACCCACGTCGATATTGAGATATTCGAGCAGGCCGTCATGATTAATATCCAAACCTGTGTCGTTATACACGCCGGTGAGGCTCGCAAAGCTGAAACCATCGGTCAGCGTTTGAGCCGACGCTGCAGAGCAATTAGTGATCATCAAGAAGAACAAAATAAGCAGATCTTTTGGCAGATAAGTTACCCCCTTCGACTAATTTGCCTGCCTGGTCCCTACTTATGCTGGCTTTTCGCATTCATATTGTCCCGTATTCGAGCACCAGGTACATTCAGGTGGCAAACCGGGCGTTGTAGAAAGCTCCTCTGAGATCACATTACCATTTTGATCCAGCTTCGTGGTTAATGTGTTATTTGCTGACTGGGATGCATCCTGCACGATCTCGGTTTTAGTGCCATCAGCGTTATTGATCTCAGTATACTTCTTCAATCCAAAAGGCTCAAAGGTCTCAGTTTTGGCAACAGTTCCGTCCTGGTTATAGGTAACAGTCATCACTGGCCCATTGCTTGCGGTAATGATTCTGGTAATTGCAAGCTTTTCGTCGGAAGTCTTATATTCCCTCAATACGTTGCCATTCTTATCTTTGTATACCGTGACAGTGTACGTGACTCCCCCTTCAGTCACTGTCTCAGTGGTTACACTCGAGCCTGCCTTATCAAAGGTCGCAGTCTTCTGTTCCAGATCCTTCTGCACGCCCTGCATTCTTGTCTGCAACTCTTTGAGATAAGCAACGGGATCGTCTTTAGAAGATGGATTTTGAGCTGCTGCAACCATTGCTTGGGCAAGCATAAATAGGACAGTCAGGCAGGCAATAATGCTCTTTACTCCTGTCATAATTTAACACCTCATCAAGCATATTCGCATGGCTTCCTATATATCTCTATTCGATCTGACTATCAAGCTACCTCGAGCTCCAATTGTCTTATGCCGAGCAGGCCCTTTCCGGCTGAATACACTCCACAGGTCAATATATAATTGCCATTATTCCAGGGTTTATCAGTCATGAGAACGAGGCTTACCCCGGATTGGCATGACTCCTGCAGGCCGATGGCACTGTTCTGGGGCAGTAGAGGAAGGATATTCATGAGAAGCTCTGAGGAGACCTTGGGCATTCCTGACATCCTCAGAGACTGGGGCCCGAGTGCCAGGATGGCATCAAAGTCGCTTTGAGATCTGTTAGCCTCCAGGCGCAGGCTGGAATTCTGATAGTCTTTGCTAGCGATCATCATCGCTGCGAAAATCTTGCTTTGATTGCCGGGATTTGTGGTATTCATTAATATCTGGAAAAATGATTCATTCGCCTGAACAATAGAAGGTGCCTGAAGGTCGACATCCTCCTCAGTTATCAGCAAAGGTGCAGCAGAGAGAATGGTTGAATCATTTTCATCAAGCACATATAAAAGATACATTCCGCTCTTTTGGGATAGCAAGGCAAAGGGGACATTATTGCCGCCATCTGATGCCGCAGCGAGTTCAATGCAATTGCTCCTGACCGGATTCTTGAACTTGCTGGAAGCAGACAGAATTTGGGAGACATTGAAGGGAGACAAGCATAAAATGATTTTGGACCCATTCCAGTTTTGGGGGAGTAAGATTGTACCTTTCATCGGTTGTTTTTCGGAATAAACAGGGAGCGATTTATAAAAATTCAGCCAATTTGCATTTGCCGGAAAGCTCATTTGGGGAGCGATCAGCGCATTGTCAGATTCAAAATCGATCCGGCATATCGTATCACTGTCTTCAAGGAAAGACTGAAGCGTACATTCGCAGATCTCTGCAGAAATGGCAATTATAAAAATGAAAAATAAGGCTGCGTTTCCCTTCATAGCTATGAAAAGCGATTTTAAAAGTATATATGGCTTTCCAGATCTGCTCGTCAGATCAGCCCATTTAGGCTTCATTTTTCGGTCGTGTACTTAGTTAGTTGAATAATTTTTTATACTACCTCATCAAATTATTAAGTTGGGGTAGCGATGGAGTCCAATCTTGATTTATCGAAGTTTTGGTGCTGGCAAAAAGACTGTCCTGATTACGGGAAAATGAATGCAGGAAACATAGTTTTGAAAGAGCGATTCGGGAAGGACCACAGGGCGCTTCTCAAGTGCAGAACCTGTGGTCATTGCTTCAGCGAGACTCATGGAACACCATTCTTCGGCCTCCATGTGCCAATGGATGAAGTCTGTCGAACATTGGCACAAATTCCGGAAAAAGGGAGCATTCGCGGTGCGGCACGCTCATCAGGTCACGATAAGAGCACAATATGCAGATGGGTAGATCTCGCAGGCAAGCACTGCAAAGAAGTGACAGATTATTTTTTGAAAGAACTCCGCCTTGATCGCGTTAAAGTTGATGAGATATGGTCATATATAAAAAAAAGGAGAAAAACGTCGCTATCAACGATTTGAAAGAATACGGTGATGTCTATAGCTTAACTGCAATAAAACCCGATACAAGGTTATTTCTTAGCCATCATGAAGGAAAAAGGACTGCAGAA
>CABMDX010000120.1 GCA_902385025.1 uncultured archaeon
CATGGCCCAGAGACTTCATTGTATTGTAGACGAGGGCAGCGGGCGCCGGTCCTCCACCGCAGGGCATGCATTCGCCATAGATGACCACCGAGTCATCGCTGGAGATTCCGGCTTTCCCGAGGATCGAATCAAGCTCTTTCGGGCTCTTAACCTCAGAACTGTTCTCCAGGAACTCGGTATAAGGAATGGCGACGGAGCCCTGGATATGATCCGTGGCATTCTCGCTTATATCAAGCAGCACCTCATCCCCGGAGACATCATCCAGAGGCGCAAGCATCTTTCGGGCCTCTGCACTTCGCACGATTGGTCCGTTATCCAGAACCGGGGCTTTTGACGTCGTTGTTTTCTTTATCTCGGGCGTGGTGTTCTTGCTTGCAACAGGAGTTTCACCGGTATTGCTCTGCTGGCTGGCAGTATCATTGTCCTCAAAGCCGGTGAGGGACTTCTTCCAGATTCCCACCCGGTTCTTCTGAGCAGTGCTCAAACCCGGCATGACTTCTGTGCTCGCTGCATTGGTGTTCCCGATTTGATCCAGCGCCTTTTCACCTGACCAGCCGGAATCACCTTTGCAGGCATCACAATAAGCTTCTCCCCCAAATGCCACGTTTGCCAGCATCAATAACGCCAGCAGCGTCATGACGCCCACTCCCACGAATAATGATTTAAGTAATGTCATATTCTCCCCATTTGATAATTGATCTTGAATCATATCTAGCTTGATGCAAAACCGCCCCTGGCCGAGACCGATACGCTGCCCAGGGTCTCTTGCATCTCAAAACCTCTCGAATCTCTCGCACTCAGGACCAGATCATACTTTCCCGGATCAAGAAGAGCCGTGGAAAAGGAGCCCTGATAGACATCCCCAGACTGGACCAGCCTGGCGTAGCCCAATGACTCCTTTCCGGATTGGAAAGCCCTGACTGTAACCTGCGTGAGCTGGTAGCGGGAGTTCAACATTGCCATAACGGCAATGCTGTCTCCCACCTGCGCCTTATCCGCCGAGAGCTTTTTATCCATAATGCTGATCTGCTGGACCTGATTGCCCATGACGGGATACTTGTCTACAGAAACCTCATTCACCTTGTAGGCCGTATCCCCGAATCCATCCTTTCCGGGTATATTCTGGTCGGACCCCTGCATCTCATCCTGACCCTGATAGTCGCTCCAGAGGTTGCCACCCCTCGGATAGAGGGCATTCCATTTATTTTTGCCCCTATCCTCGACTGAGACGGCATTGTCAATGATTCTATTTCCGTAGATCTGATTCATGCTCGAATCCAGAAATATCCCCGTCTGGCTATCGGTTATGTTGTTGAAGATGATTGCATTGCCATCCGAGCCGCTCTGCACCTGTACTCCATAGCGCCCATTGCCCACAATCGTGTTTCCATTTATCATATTATTGCCTGACTCCATGAGAGTCAAGCCGGCTACGACATTGTTCTGGATGCTATTGTTCTGGATTATGTTATCGGTACAGTTGAAGCGCAGATCAATCCCAGAGTTGGTATTCCGGGACATGTCGTTGAATTCAATGAGATTGTTGGAGCAATCCGTGAACATGTACAGGCCATACATATTTCCGCTAAGCTTATTGCCGCTTATGGTATTGCTGTTGCAGGATGGAAATAAATTTATGCCGTAAGCGCCATTGCCAAAGGCCTCATTGTCGGTGATGATGTTGTTATTGGAATTTGAGAGGTATATTCCATACCATCCCTCGCCGGTGATACCATTTAAGCTGGCATTGTTGCCGGTGATTGTGTTACCGTCGGAATAGAGAAGCGCAATTCCAGGCTGGGCGCAGTAAATCACCGTGTTATTGGCAATATTGCAGCCGGATACACTGTTGAGCTTTATGCCGTAAAAGCCGTCCCGGACCAGGAATCCGCTGATGTTAACGTTGTTCGCCTCCACGCTCACGCAGGCATCCCTGTTTCCAGCTAAAATCACGGCATCGTTCCCGATCAAAGTTATGCCCTTTTGGATAGTTATCTTATCATAGGTGCCTTTGGCAACCTGAAGAGTATCGCCAGGCGAGGCTGCATCTATTGCAGCTTGCAGGTTTGAACTCACCTGCATCGTGGCCCCATACGCGACGGAGGCTATTAGCGGGGACGCGATCAGCAGGGCGGCGCACCAGACGCAGAAGGCAATATTTCTCAAGCGACCACCGTCACCAAAAGCAGTCGTGAGGTTAATAAAGCTAACGTAGAGGATTTTCCCATGCAGCAAGAGAAGTATATGCTCTCTAATAAGGCATTGCTTCATATAGGTCCAGCGGAGGATTGGGATTTAACTGATAGGCCACGATTAATGCCTATATAGATTACATATGAACGCAAGTCTTTTTATTTGCATGACAATCTAGGTATCTTCTTGGAGGAATGAGATTGAGATACTTGTATGCACTTGTGGGAATATTCCTGCTGCTAGCAGCATCCGCTACCGCAGGGAGCTTCAAAGCCCAAATGGATGTAGACACTTACGTCGATGAGAACAACGCAAACCAGAGCTTCAGCGACGGCGATCTCCTCTGGGCCACGTCAGATTCAGGCAAGGAGAAGCAGACCTACCTGAGCTTCATCAACCTCTTCGGCTCCCAGAGCATCTTCAAGCCCGAGCAGGCTAAATCGGCGACTCTCACCCTGGATGCTGCCAAGGTGGACAAACCCGGCAAGATCACGGCCTATTTCCTGCATGGTGCGACCTTCGGAACCATGACCTGGTATGATAAGCTGGACTACGACAGCAGCGTTTCTGACTCGGTTAATATAGACAAAGAAGGAAGCTACACCATAGACGTGACAAACATCGTCCAAAAAGCAGTCGAAGTCTGCACGGAAGGCTGCCCCTATTCCATCGTACTGGTGGCAGATAACGGCGCATCTGTAGGATTCACCTCAAGTGAGGCATCTGACCAGAAGAAGCCGATCCTGGAATATACCAACGCAGATTGAAACTCCAGATGACCTTTGACGGCATGCCTGGGGATGACTCATGAATCATTTCCCAGGCCAAAGCAGCCTTTGGGGCTAAAGATGCCGGCTTATGGGGCAGGCGCCAATAGCATAGTATTCTCTTTTTATACCTCTTCGGCCTCATAGGGGCTGATGCATCTTGCCATGTCACGCCTTTGGGCCACACTCCTTGCAGTCACCATGATAATCTCACTCGTCCTGCTTGTGAGCGGATCAGGGCAGACAGAGCCGTCGCCGTCAGTTGGGGCCATTCAGGCATCTGCAAAGGAGGGCAATGCGGCAGAGAATGATGCCACCGAGGTTATCTTCATCAAGGCCCCGGGATGCACAAAATGCGCCGCAACTGAAAGGATACTTGGCAAGATCGACCAGCAGATGCCTCTGAATGTCTCAGGCTACTACTATTACAGCGATGAGGGCCATCGCATCATCAAGCAATATGGGGCCAAGGACGTTCCATCAGTTATCATTGGAACTCATGTTATAAATTACAGGGACTATGACGGGAATAATACAAAGCAAGAGATGCTCATACGGGAAGCTCTGGCTGATCATCTCCCGGACTTGCCGCCGGCCATCACCCTGCATGGCAATGAGAGCAATAATCTCAGCGCCAATGAAAACGACGCAGGCCTGAATTTGCGAGTTTTGTCCCTTTACACAATCTCCGCAGTCCTGGGAGCGGGTCTCGTAGCAGGCTTCAACCCCTGCCTGCTGGGCATTCTGGTCTTCCTCGCGGCATCCGTTCTCTCCTCATCTGGCAAGAGGCGGGAGATGGTAATGATGGTGGTATTCTTCTCATTTGGCATATTCACCATGTACCTTCTCTTCGGCCTGGGAATGCAGCAACTCTTGCAGATGGAAGTGGTTGCCGCATCCTTCCGTTATGTTCTGATCGTATTTCTCCTGGCAGCGGGGCTCTCCCAGGTTCTGGATGCCTGGCGGCTTAACAGCGGAAAGCACTCCCTGTTTCGCACTGATTGGGCGCTCAAGTACTTCCAGGCAGGAGTGGATAAAGGCCGCTATAGATCCTACTTCCTTATCGGAGCGCTCTTCTCGCTTGTCAAGGCCCCTTGCGTTGGTGCGATCTACCTCGCGATCCTGGATCTTCTCAGCACACAAAGCTACCTGACAGGCGCAGCCTACCTGATATTCTTCAACCTGGGTGTTATACTGCCAATCATAATCGTGGGCGCGTTCATCGCACTTGGCACGAGCCCTGAGCAGGTGGACCGTTTCCGCAAGGATCATCGTGTGGCCATGAGGCTGGTCACGGGCCTGGCGCTGCTGGCGCTGGTGCCGCTCTTCTACTGGCAGCTCATTTAATGGCAAAAGGATTAAAATAGAGAGATTGCAGAAGCTAAATTTGAGGTGAATCTTTTTGTTTTTAGTTGGAGAGGCTCTCATTGGAAAGGAGCCTGAAATAGCTCATATCGATCTGATCATAGGGGAGAAGGAGGGGCCAGTAGGAACTGCCTTTGCCTCCGGACTTGCCCAGCTCTCGGCAGGGCATACACCCCTTCTGGGAGTCATAAGACCCAATCTACCACCCAAGCCTTCCACGCTCATCGTTCCCAAGGTGACTGTGAAGAACATGGAGCAGGCTGCCCAGATCTTCGGGCCGGCGCAGATGGCTGTTGCGAAAGCTGTGGCTGATTCCGTAGCTGAGGGGATAATTCCCAAGGACAAAGCAGAAGAGCTGCTGGTAATAGTATCCGTTTTCATCCATCCCCAGGCCAAGGACTATGACGCCATTTACCGCTACAACTACGGGGCCACAAAGCTCGCCCTGAAGCGAGCCATGGAGGGCTTCCCGGACATCGATAAGGTGCTCTACGAGAAGGACCGCTCCACTCACCCGATCATGGGCTTCCGGGTCACGCGCCTATGGGATCCGCCCTATCTGCAGGTTGCCTTCGATCTGGTGGACGTGGCAGAGGTGCGCCGCGTGCTTTCTGCCTTGCCGGAGAGCGATCATATTCTTATAGAAGTGGGAACGCCGCTGGTCAAGATGCTGGGCATGAGCGTGGTCAAGGAGATTCGTTCCATCCGCCCTGGAGCGTTTATCATCCTGGACCTTAAGACCCTGGATACTGGAAATCTGGAGGTGCGCCTGGCTGCGGATTCCACAGCAGATGCCGTGGTCATATCTGGCCTTGCGCCCAAGAAGACCATTGAGCTTTCCATCAACGAGGCCAGGAAGACAGGCATCTACTCCATAATTGATATGCTTAATGTGCCAGATCCATTGGCGGTTCTGAAAGGTCTTGATGTCCTGCCTGATGTTGTTGAGTTGCACAGGGCCATCGACATGGAGAAGAGCGCGCACGCATGGCAGAACATTCGCGAGATACAGGCCCTCGCGAAGGATGGCAGAAGGCTGCTTGTGGCTGTTGCCGGCGGCATACGCACGGATACAGAGGGCGCTGCCCTTGCTGCAGGCGCGAACATACTGGTAGTAGGCCGCGCGATCACCAGGTCCAGGGATATTCGCGACATGGCAGAGCAGTTCCTGACAGGTCTCAAGCAGACCGAAATAGATCAGTACAGGATAATGACGGACTTCTGAAGATCATAGATCTCGGATGATCCAGTCATTTCTCTTTTTAGTTTTCTTATCTCTATTACTATCAGGATCACTGTCAGTGAGTGGCAGCGCTCTTGATGTGCAGGTGGGACCGGAGGAGCGGCCTGCGGGTGCTGTGATCGTGGTGGTGGATGGCCTGGGAGCGTCTTACGTCTACCCTGAGTTCAATGCCTACGCTCTGGATGGCTCGCCTCTAGGCAAAGCCGTGCTCTTCAACCTCACCGGGAGCGGAGCGCGGGCGGTGGAAGTCCGTGTGCCGGTTCCCGAGACCACCAAGAGCCACAGCGTTCTGATCACAGGCAACTCTGAGACGGATCCACAGTATCCCGGCCCTACTATCTTCGATGCCGTCCGTGAAAGGGGCTATCTTTCCCTGGCCGTGCTGGAGCGGGGCGACTCCATGCCAGTGCTGCAGGAGATGGACGCGGTGCTCTATCTGGGAGACAACTCCATGCATGGTGCCGAGCCCACCGCTGGCTTTCGCGAGAGCGCTCCTCCGGGCCTGCGTGCTCTTTTCCAGGAGTGGCGGGACAGATTTACCGATTATTCTGCTCCCGCTGGCCTGCCCGGCTACGCGGGCTACGATGCCTGGGCGCTGGATGCCGCGGCGGATGTTGTTAAGAACCTCTCCGGCCAGAGATTCGTGATGCTGGTGAACGTGGGCGCAGTGGACAGCGCCGGGCAAAACCTGGGAGCGGATGGCTACCTGCAGACCGTTCAGGCCCTGGATGCACCGCTGGGCAGGCTGGCCGAGGCCTGCCATCGGAGCGATGCACTCCTGGTAGTCACCGCAGATCATGGCATGTGCTTCCCAGCAGCGAAGGGTAAAGGCGGCCACTCTGCCAACAAGTACTCCTCCCGGCTGGAAGCCCTGCGCGTCCCTCTGGTCTTCCTGGGGGCCGGAGTGGAGGAGCTGAATTTGGCTGGCCGCTGGTTGGAGATGGACACTGCGCCCACGGTACTGAGCCTGCTGAATATCTCTTCAAACCTTATGACTGACGGCAAGCCCTTGCCCATTCGCGAGGGCTTCGACCTGCGGGTGACTTGTGCGCCCTCAGGCATGGAGCTGTGGCGCGGGGAAGAAAGGCTGGCCAATGCCAGTGGAGATGATGAGTACTGCTTCAGGGGTCTTGAGCGTGGAGCTTACACGATCAAAGCTGGCGGCAAGTCATGGACCGCGCATGTGAGCGGAGATACTTCGATGGATCTGGCTGGGAAAGCTGCGCCCGGCGGCGAGATGAAGAAGATTATCGGGATCATACTCATCCTGGCCATAAACCTGGCTGGAATTGCGATCATCGTACGCATCTGGAAAAAAGGATGACGGGGAGATTAATAGATATCTGCCAGTTCCACTTTAGGGATATCGCCATCTGAAAGCGCCGCTGGATCCTGGCGAAAACCTCTAAAACAAGTCCGATGGCATCTTTGATGTTCTTTCAGAGCTTCTTCTTTAGTCTCTCCCTGACTGATAGCCCCGGCAGTTCAAGGCAGCGAACTGTATAACCCATCTTGCTGCGGCTCGATGATAACGGTATCTCATCGTGATTTTAATTGAATGACGCTATATTTGGCGCTATGCAGCAAGAGCAATGATTGCGCTATTGGAAATGGGACCATGATATGAACTTTCCTGTCTCCAAGGGCTGCCTTTGCCCCACCGCAAGATCCGCGGACCTGCCGGATGATGGACGCGCCCGCAGGCGCTGCGCTCCGACAGAGAGACGCTGACGGGAAATGGGCAATAGAACGCATCAAATTCATTTCTTCACCGTGCGATCTAATGAAAATCCAACGAATATTGCTCCAACAATGAGATTCGTGAAATAGGTTATGAGCCTCCAGAGCGCAACCAGGACTCCCAGAAGAGAGCTCGGAACAAACATCGAGTACAGATAGCTCATGCTCAGCTCAGCCACGCCGCTGCTTCCTGGAGTCAAGGGAGCCAGGCTTATTATTGCTATGATTATCTGAGCTGCAGTCGAGAGGATAATGCTGGGTTTCTGGCCAAGACCCACGAGAAGCACCGGGGGAACAAGAAACTCGCAGGTCCAAATGAATATAGTAACCGCAATCATCGCGGGAATCCTATTTCTCTCCCGAGCAAATTTAATGTCAGCCTCTCGAAATTGCCAGATTTGTTCCTCGATGGCAAACACTATCTTTGCCCCTCGGGTTTTCAGCTTTGCCCATTTTATCAGTCTTTCTATTCTCTCTGGCCTTTCAATCAGCTCCCAGAGGAATATCAGCAGAAAGATGATCAGCAACAGGAAAACCACGCCCACTTCCAGCCCGAATCCTGTTACTTTATCGGATAGAAAGTTTAAGACCACAAATGCCGATAGAAAGAGAAAGCCGTCGAGGAGTCGCTCTGCCAGGACCACTGCCGTTGCTGAACCATAGCTCATGCCGTCATCTGCAAGCATTTTGATTCTTACAGGTTCGCCTCCCGCAGACGAAGGCATCAATGAAGCAAGGAAGTTGGATGCAAGCGTTGTCTTGAGGGCCAAATTGAAGCTTGCTCTATGGCCAACTGTAGTGGCCAGGATCTGTATCCTGAAGGACCAGAACAACCAGGAGAGAAAATGGAGAAATAGAGCTAAAAGCACAAACCGGGTACTGATGCTGGAAAGTGCCTCATAGGATATGTCGGCATTTGTGAATTTTAGTATGGCAATGATTGCCAGGAGGCTTATGAGGAGTGCTATAAGGATATCCTTTCTTCCCCGTCTCCTTGAATCGAAGGCCAAGCTTCACCTCTTGGGCGGAAGGCAATTGTCAAGCACCTCAATCTTGCCAGACGATCAACCTTTCGGTATTCTTCCTGAAATCATTTTCGAAGGTATTGATCCTCCCTTTTCCGTTTGAGATGGTCAGCAGGATATTGCCATGCAGGAGATCGATATGCTTCCGTGGATTTAAGTGGAATGGATTAAAAAAATGGCTGCTCCAATGGAGCCAGAGACAACTGCAAAAAATATAAGGGACGGCTACAGGGCCTTTCCGTCCGTCTCGCCAGTCCTGATGCGAATGGTCTTTTCCACCGGCAATATGAAGATCTTGCCGTCACCAATATTTCCGGTATGGGCGGCCTTTCGGATCGTCTCTGCCACCTCATCTGCCTTATCATCTGGCACCACGACCTCAATCTTGACCTTGGGGAGCATGTCCACCTTGTACTCCTCCCCGCGCCACATCTGAGTAATTCCCTTCTGACGGCCTCTGCCCTTTACTTCAATGGAGGTCAGGCTGGTGTAGCCTGCTCCTTCTAAGGCGCCTTTCACTTCTTCCACTTTGGAAGGTCTGATTATGGCCTGAATCATCCTCATGATTTCACCCCTTCGCCTGGCTCCTGAGTGACGAACTCAGGATAGGCGGAATATCCGTGCTCGCCCAGATCCAATCCTGCAATCTCTTCTTCCCTTGACACCCTCAGCCCAACGGTGTGCTTGAGCAGGGCAAACAGTATGTAGCCGGTTCCAAAGGCCCAGACGGCTACAGTCACCATATCTATCACCTGAGCAATAAGCTGTCCGGTGTTGCC
>CABMDX010000121.1 GCA_902385025.1 uncultured archaeon
CGTATCATATTCAATTTTCCGGTGGCAAATCGGATACAATTGAGGATCGTCTACCTGTCTGCCATCGAATGGTGGGTGCTCCTTAGTCCACTACTTTCCCTTGATCATGGGAGTGCAAGTTAGTGGAATTGCGGGCTTTTATAGACCACGCAAATAGGCTCTGGCAGCTTGACCGTATCCGCCAGAGTCATAATGTGATATGTATTTAATACCAATCATGAAATATTACCTTGAAATATAATACTATCAAAAATTTTATAGTTGCCCATGAGGATAATAAATCATCTCCGGATTGCTCCTCCGGCGCTCATTTTTTCGGCATATAATCCTTGTGGTCGCATATCTGATCTGACAATTCCAGGGCAGGGGGGCTATGTTGCCTCCTTTGAGAAGATGTTGCGGTCGGAGGATATTGTTCTTGTCAGGACGCCACCACAAGATTCAACAGAACCGACACATACGACCATATAATTCAAATCAAAAAATATTAAGAATAATTCTCGGGAGCATTAATGACCGCAAAATTCTTCATCATCTCCTCAACATTGAGCAGATCCTTTTCTGATAGTCTCGCCAATTTTATATTTAGATATCTTCCGTTTGAGGCCAGAGCAAGCTTCTCATCCAGGATATATTCGTTTGGCAAATATTTCTCAGTCAGTGGGTATTCCGATCTAAAAAATTCACTGGGAAACTTTCTATGGAGGATTACTCTGTCCCGTCTGTGATCAATTGCATAAATTGGATTGATGATCAGGTTATGCTTAATTTCCAAAAAGGAGCTCAATGCATTTGGATAAGCATGGAGAACGGACTTATCATTAGTTCCTATGACGATCAATGCATTCGAGGAGTTCAAATCAGCCTCTGAATATTCTCTGGCCAGGTCGAGATGATTTCCCAAGAGAAAGTCCTCAACGACATTTTTTTCAGGCATTGTCTTAACGCCCACTTGCTGGAATAAATTAGCCCATCCAGAGGGGGGCAAAGTTATGCCCGGCGAGACGTTCCTTATCAATGAATTATGAAGATGAAGAAGGAGAATAATACCCTGCGGGGAGATTACTCGCTCCATCTCCCTGGCCAAGCCGGCACGCCCCTGGATGGATTGAAAGGCATCCAGCATGAGGAGAGAGCTAAAAAAATCATCCTCAAAGGGCAATGCATAATTGGCATTGAGACATATAAATGTGGCATCTGGTGCAAAGTATTTCTTGGCCATATATAAGTGACTGAATTTTAAGTCTGCGCAGAATAACTGCCGTGGTTTGATATAAGTAGAAAGAATAAAAGAAGAGTGCCCCATTCCGCAAGACAGGTCCAGAATCCGTTCCTGCCTATCTTTGAGCAGAGGAATAAAGGGATAAATAGACCAAAGGGTCTCGGAGGAAAAACGATTCTTCAGGTAAGTGTCAAAATTACCATTGCCAAGCAGATCACAATAGGGTATGGCTGCATCTGAGTATCTCACATAGTGGCGCCCAGCTCTAATCTTTGCCAGATAAATAAAAAATTTCTTGAGAATATGTCCAAATATCACACTGGACTCTAAAAAATCACTAATTGCACAAATTTTTCCATTTGAATTATCTAATGCGAATCCTAATGCTCTATTTCTCATTCCAGCCTTGAGCAATTTAACCAGATAGCTATTCAGAAGGCCGATTTTAAAGATCAAAATTCCTCCGAGAATGGGATACTCGCTGCAATCGCATGCAATATAGCCATCGATTATATCCCAATCACATTCTTGATAAATATCACCGAGAACTAGAGCCGAACCGCAATATGGACATTTCATTAGCTTAATCAATTCGAGCTTCGTAATTGTCACCCCTCAATACACCATCGGCAAACCGCTTGATTGAATGAACCGATTATCTGGATTATAATGAATTCCTCAGGGGTTGCATTCAGATGGTAAAGAACTTTTTCCAAGCCCCTGGGCGAAGATGTGCTGTGTTTTTCTTGCAGAAAGCACTTATCTAAATGAGACAATCCGCCTATGGAAAAGGTAAGTTGGATTATAGTGGATCAATGCAAGGACTGCAATTATTTGGAGCCGCAACCGAGACGGAAAGGGATCTTTGCAATTTCAAAGGAGAATGGCAGATATATGAAAAAAACATCCGCTTTGGAAAGGATTCTTTCGCTTTCTGAGCGTGTTTCTGGAGCTCGACATTTTTGGGGCACTGGCAGCGACTCCATTCCGACATCAAAACGAGAGACACTCTACCTGCCAATACTTGCCTATCACAAGGTGGCCGATGCGCCGGAGCCATACGATCCATCATGGGTGACGCGGCAGCTCTTTGCTGGGCAGATGGCTGCGCTGCACGCCTACGGCTATACCTCCATATCATTCCGCGACCTTGTGCATTTTAGAAAAGATGGCGCTCAGCTCCCTTCGCGACCGATTATCCTTACCTTCGATGACGGCTATGAGTGCGTGTACAGCGTTGCCCGGCAACTGCTCAACACTTACGGTTTTATGGCTACATGCTTTCTGTCCACGGACTACATCAAAACCACAAAGCGATGCGACAATTCCTGGGATGCCGACGACAGCATCTGGCCCGCATCTATGATGCTCTGGACGGAAGCGGCTGTCATGCAGGCCGAGGGCCACAATTTTGAGGCACATACCCTATCCCACCCTTTCCTGAATGCTCTGCATCCGATACAGGCCTACAGGGAAATCGCTGGCGCAAAGGCTGAGATCGAAAAAAAGCTCAGCACATTAGTCACCTGCTTTGCCTATCCGTTTGGGAGCGGATTTGAAAGCCCTTTTTTGCGATTGCTGGTGGCACTTTGCGGCTATCGGGCGGCTGTTTCCTATGATACCGGATTGGCCAGTCTCGCGACATCTGATCTCATGGCCCTGCCCCGCATCAAGATTACAGAGTTGAATTCGGTCGATCTGGACCCGGCACATCCCGAAGCATTTTTTATGCGTGTGATTGACCCCAGTTTCGCGCTTCCCAGCATTTCAATCGACCATATAGAGATCACCGATGCATGGGGCAACAGCAGCCGCGCGGCCTTTGCCCCAGGAGATCGCCTGACAGTCAGGGTTTATGCTGCCAACTGCGGCTCTGCAGTAAATGTGGCGGCATCGCTCCAGATCAGTGGCAATGCTGGCGACTGCATCCCCGCAGTATTTGACAGTCACCCCCATGCAGATATCTACAAAAAGCCCTTCGCCCACGGTGCATCCCTGGGATTTACCTATGATGTCAGGATTCCTGAAAATGCCTCCGCCGGGAAGTACCGGCTAAAGTTCAGCGTCCATGACGCGCATTATGTACTGAGATATTTTATCAGCACCGATCGGCCCGATACATTGCTGAGAATTGAGCCTACCGAGCTTGCGCATTAATATATGTCTCAACATAACCCCTAAGAGAAAATGACAGATAATGCTCAATCAAGCGCTCATATGGAAAACGCGCAGAACATTGATGCCGTCTACACCTGGGTGGATGGTGGAGATGAAGCATTCATGGAAAGCCGCAGGCGCTGTCTCTATGAATGCGGGGCAGCGCTCGCGCCTGAAGCCGCCGGACGCCATCGCTTCCGCAACAATGAGGAGCTCAGGTACTCCCTGCGCTCGCTCGAAGCATATGCTCCATGGGTGCACCGCATTTTTATTGTCACGAACGGACAGGTTCCCCGCTGGCTTGCGGAAAGCGAACGAATCCGCATTGTGACTCACGACATGCTGTTTTCGAACAAGGCCAGACTTCCAACATTCAATTCCAATGCCATTGAGCTGCAGCTCCACAAAATACCGGACCTGTCACAGCGCTTCCTGTATTTCAATGACGACTGTTTCTTAGGGCGGCCGGTCAGCCGATCAGACTTTATCACACCAGAAGGCGGCATCTATGCCTACTTTGAACCCATACGGCTTGCGGATGTGCCCCGGCGGCTGGTTCATGACAGGGCGTATGCTCATACGCAAAACATTGCCGCAAAGCTCCTAAGTGGGTCTCGACTTACGCACCTGCCAGCCCATACACCCCAGCTCTATGACAGGGATATACTGGCAAAGTTGAGCGCGCTGCTTGATGCAGATTACCGGGAAACGGCCTGCCATCAATTCCGCGCTGAGAACGATCTAGTGCTCAGAATTCTTTTTTTCACGTATCTCTTTTTTGCAGAGGATCAGCATGGCAAAGGCCATAGGGGAAGGATCTTGCACTATGGGACGCTGGACTTCGAGCTTTTAATGCTGCAGGAGAAGGCCTGGAAAATGTGGCGGGCTTTTTTTGCCATTTATCTTCGCAGGCCGAGATTTTTTTGCATCAATGATGATTTGAACGGGGGGGATTCAGAGGAGTTGATATTAAAAAGCTTCAAGCATTTTTTGCAGTTGTATTTTCCTCGCGTTTGTTATTTTGAACGAACATGAGCTGCGCAAGATCAACCGTAACCAATGCAGCAACACACAGGATGCACCAGAGCTTCAAGCCACTATTCCCATTTCTCGCAGGATGATATGGTTGATCTTGTGCACATCGAAGCGCTCTTCCGCCATGCTTCGGCTGGCCTGCCCCATACGATCAATCAGTTCGGGCTGGTGAATAAATTGCTCCATTGCAGCGGCCAATGCTTCAGCGCTGCGAATAGGGACCAGGAAGCCATTCTTGCCATGAATCACGGTCTCCCTGCAGCCGGGCGCTTCTGTGGTGATGACCGGGCGGGCCATGGCCATCGCTTCCTGGATGCTGCGAGGCACTCCTTCGCGGTAGCAGGAAGGCAGCACAAATACGCTGGCCTGCGCCAGCCAGAGGCGCACATCCGGGACATGCTCGATCCATTCGAGAAAACCCTCCGCGACCCATTTCTCAATCTCACGCCGGGAAAGCGCACCAGGATGGGTGTCAAAGCTGCCAAGAAGAATAAAGCGTGTATCATGATACCGCCCTTTGATAAGCTGGGCAGCCTTTGCATACTCCTGGATTCCCTTATCTCTCAGCAGTCTCGCCACTAGCAGAAATGTCACAGGCTTCGTGACAGGCGGAGCAGGCGTCCATTTATCGAGATCAACCCCTATGCCTCCCAGGAGAATGGCCTTGTTGGTGGATATGATCTGGCAGTTTGAAAAATCCTTAAGATCATCATTATTCAGGAAAAACACACGCTCAGTTTGCTTGAGTGCGGTCGTGTATAGTTGGATAATCACACCCCACAGCATACATAGCTTCAGCGACAAAACGCCCTCCGAAGGCGTGAATGCATAGCCCAGCCCCTCAATCATAGCAAACCGTCGCGGAACCCGCGCCATCCAGGCGGCGAGCGTGCCATAAATAATCGGCTTTGTGAAGTAGGCAAAGGTCATATCTGGCTTTTGCCGGCGCAAAATAAGGGCCAAACGCACCATATCTGCAAGGTCCCTCAAGGGGTTCATGCCAGTGCGTGATAGCGAGAAATCGACCGGCTCTGCTCCCAGAGCACGCACTTTGATGCGTTTGTCCTCA
>CABMDX010000122.1 GCA_902385025.1 uncultured archaeon
ACTGCCCAGGAGCTCTTAGAGCAGCCAGATATCGTATCTGAGGTAGGCGTTCGCCTCACGGATATCTATGCAGCGCCGTCTGTCGCCTCAGAGCTTAATATGCGCTTCGCCTATAAGGCAGAGAGCTGGCAGGAGCAAAATAAGGATGTCCTGGCGGTGATGGACACCCAGAAGTTCATACTCTATATATTCTATGCATTGATATTCATCATAGCCGGCTTCGGAGTGGCCAATACCATGATCATGACAGTAAACCGCAAGACCAAAGAGATCGGAATTCTCATGGCCATGGGCGCAACACGCAGTTCCATTATCAAGATATTCCTGGCCGAGAGCCTGATCCTCGGGCCGCCGGCGGCGCTCCTGGGATGTGTCCTGGCTGCTGGCACTGCCAAGATAATCGAGGCCTATCCTGTTGAGCTGCCTAGCGATGTCTATCAGGTATCGCAACTGACGATCCAACTTAGTCCCGAGACCTTTGCCCTGGCCGCAGCTTTCGCCCTGGCAGTGAATTTCCTGGCAGGACTTTATCCCGCATACAAGGCATCGAGGCTCGACCCGGTAGAAGCGATTGGAAGTGAGTAGTGATGAACGAAGACATCATTGTGCTAAAGAACTTGAGCAAGATCTACGGAGACGGTGTAGAGGTGCGAGCCCTGGACGAGGTCAGCGTCAGCATCAAGGCAGGCGAGTTCGTGGCAATTGTTGGACCCAGCGGCAGCGGCAAAAGCACACTGCTCAATATGATCGGCCTCCTGGACACGCCCACCCGCGGCCAGATATTTCTCAAAGGCCAGGATGTCAGCCGGGCAAGCCCAGAAGAGAGAGCTCGCCTGCGCAATCAGGAGCTGGGATTTGTCTTCCAGTACCATCATTTAATACCGGAATTCTCAGCGCTGGAGAACGTCATGATGCCCTTGCTCATCTCTGGAAAGAGCAAAGCCGAGGCGCGCGAGAGGGCTCTGGAGCTCCTGGCGGCAGTGGGCCTGGAGGAGCGAATGAACAACAAACCAAACCAGCTTTCAGGAGGGCAAAACCAGCGCGTTGCCGTAGCCAGGGCCCTGGCCAATAAGCCGTCCATTGTCATCGGCGATGAGCTGACAGGAAATCTTGATACCAAGACATCTGATCTAATCTATAAGCTGCTGCGAGAGCTGAACCGGAAGATCAATCAGACCTTCATCCTTGTGACGCATGACAATCTTCTGGCTGAGAAGACAGATCGTATCTTGAGAATTGTGGACGGAAAATTGGTCTGCGAAATGTTAAGAGGAGACAGTGGATTTGTCGCCAGCGAGAGCTGTGAGACCGGAGGGGACGACGACAAGACAAAATGATCCGAGCGGCCCTAGCCACATGGGCGACGAATACCCCGGCAGGTAAAATTGATAAGCTCTGAAGCTATGTGTTAAGGCCGAGGAATTATATGAATAAGCGATTTATATATTTCACAAGCATCCTGATCCTGATGATATCCGCCACCTTTGCGGTTACTGCCCAGGAAAGCAGCATTGCCCAGAATAACACTACTATGAACAACACGACATCTGGCGCCACATTGAGCGAACCTTCAATTGCTGCCTCAAATGAGACCGTATCTATCGCCACGCCAGCAGAAGAGGTAACAAACGCCACCACCTCGATTCCGGAAACAAATAGCAAACAAGTCGAGGAATTGAACACCACAGAAGAGCAGACACCGATTGCCCCATCCAATGAAAGCCAAAACGCTTCCGCAAACGAATCAGTGATCAATACGCCAGTAAATCAAACTGCCACGATTCCGATGATTGAAAATGAGACTGCCTCAGTTGATACATCTTTTGCAGTCGAAAATGAGAGCGTTCCTGCGCCGGCGAGCGAGATCCCAAATGCAAATGAATCGCAAAATGAGACGCTTCCGGCTCCAAACGCAATACTTCCCGAGAAAAGCCAGCCCACTGCCTCCGAGCCCCAGTTGGAGCAGACCGGCGCTTCTGAGAATGGAATCTTCGCCCTCGGAAAAGGTTCAACCTACGGAAAGACCTTCGAGATTAACAGTAACAGCGATACCTCGCAGACCTTCGAGGTAGGCGGAAACACAAAACAGGTAGTGGATCTCAGCAAGATGTTCTTTGCCTGCAATATTATCTGAATTAGGAGAAATTCTGAGCCTTGCACTCCCTGGAATGCATCCGGGGAGACTATTTTATCATAATGTGCATATTCATATATATTTAAAAATAACGACAAAGTCTCCTGCGATGGGCATGCTGGCCCAAGACAGCATATCTGCAAGGAGTTAATTTGATATCCTCCCTGAAGTATCTTCCAGACCCGAGGGTTGATATGATGAAGCAGCTTACATATTTGGTGTCCATTTTAGCAATAATGATGATTGGATCTATTGTCGCATTGGCACAGGATGGCAATGCCAGCGCAAACAGCACAGCGCTAATTAACATAACGGAAAACAGCACTACCTCATCCGAGGTATTGAATACAACAACAGAAAGCCCTGTAGAGGAGAACGATTCATCTTTTAGCAACACGTCTTTGAGCAGCGCTCCCGCGACCGCAGATGCGAACAATACGTCTCTTGCTGCCGCCGACCTGGATACCGCTATCAAGGCATCTCAGAAGCTCAGCACAGTGAATAATGAAACACTCGATACAGTTTCTATCAGCAATATTGCCAAGAAAGCACCGGATGTGGCAGTGGTCGCATCCTCTGCACAATCCTCCAAGGAGTTGGAAGGAGCCTACAAGCTGGGAGACGGTGTAGGAGGCCTGAACCCATTCAATCCCAAGCATAAGATTGTCAAGCCACTTGAGTTGGGCATAGCTACCAAGCCCTTGCGGGATACCAGCAAGATGTACTTCGTCTGCGATATAGTCTGAAAAAGGCATGTGATGATTCATTAAGAGAGTGGCATGGCCCGGACTTCCCCCGGCCTGCCCTTTGATCAATTTTAAATACTTTCCAGCCATTACAGACTAAAATGCCTCTTCTTGAAGCGCAAACCGGTATGGATTTTGGCTCTCTGATAAATAACCTCTGGTTCATACTATTTA
This sequence comes from uncultured archaeon, assembly GCA_902385025.1. Lineage (GTDB taxonomy): Archaea > Halobacteriota > Methanosarcinia > Methanotrichales > Methanotrichaceae > Methanothrix. The sequence goes on from CABMDX010000122.1 coordinate 3,055, forward strand.
TACTGCTGTTTCTCATTCCCATGGCGCAGAGAAACTACCTGCAGATGGCAAGAAAACGAGTTCTGGCGAGGCTTGGAAAGGTGCGGGGCACGCAGGTCATAACGCTCATCCACCGCCAGGAGACAATCAGCTTTTTGGGCATTCCTCTGGCTCGCTACATTGATATCGACGATAGTGAGCGGGTCTTGAGAGCCATTCGGGCCGCGCAAAAGGATGTTCCAATTGACATAATCATGCACACCCCAGGCGGCCTGGCCCTGGCAGCCACGCAAATCGCTATGGCCCTGAAGGCTCACCCTGCCAAGAAAACCGTGATTGTGCCTCACTATGCAATGAGCGGCGGAACTCTCATCGCACTTGCTGCAGATAAGATCATCATGGATCCACACGCGGCATTGGGTCCAGTCGACCCACAACTGGGAGATCAGCAGGGAAGCTATCCTGCCACATCACTGATCCAGGTCGTAAGCAAAAAGAAGGTCGACGAAATCGACGATAAGACGCTCATTTACGCCGAGGAGGCGCGCAAAGCCCTTGATCAGATGAAAGCTCTCCTGAAGAAAATCCTGGAAGGCAAATGCGGCGGCGATAAATTGGAAACCATCATAGAGGAGTTCGTCTCAGGAAAATATACGCACGACCGCCCCTTTATGGGGGATGAGGCTAAAGCCCTGCTCGGAGATTGCGTCCAGACAGATGTGCCTGAAGAGGTATACGAACTGATGGATCTCTACCGCATGGAAGCAGGACGCAGCCGGCCTGGCGTGGAGTACGTGCCGCTGATGAAGCATTAGAGCCCGCAAAACCATTTTATCAATCAAAGAAGGCATTATGAAGAGGATAATCGCGCATGGCATCAAACAGCGACTATGGAGCCCATCAGATCAGAATTCACGGCCTGTTTGGCGAGAAGACGCTCCATTGCCTCCACCGCCCTGATCTCCAGGTCCACCCTATCCCTTCCATACTTTAGAGGGATGCCCTGAACCGTCACAAAGGCGGCGCTGTAGGTTGCATCAGGAAGCAGACGCTTTCCTCTGATGAACATCTCCTGAATTCGGCACCCCTTTGGGTTCTCAATTTTAAAGTAAATATTCAGTCCCAGGCAGCGCTTCACATATCCACCCATCTGGTTATAGGGATTGCAGGAAAAGGTGCGCTCCAAATTCTCTTCCATCATCTCCCAAATCTCCCGGCCAAAGAGCTTTACATGCGAGACTGGCGGATCAGAGGGAATTATGTTGTAGAGATCGTTTGCAGTCATGCTGCCGGCAGGAATGGGTGCGCCGTAGCGCCAGCCATTGCAAAAAGCCACATCTGCGCCGGTCAGATCGATCAAGCTCTGCAAGAGAAAGTTGTCCATAGAAGACTCCAGCACGGTATTGCGGTTGAGATGCGTCCTGGTTTTGCCTACAATCCTCTCCAGGAAAACTCTGTGCGGCTGCAATTGACGGCAGATATTCTCTTCCACCTCGGGGTGGGGAGCAATATTCTCTGTCACCGGCAGAAGCTGATGGTGCAATTGGCTTATCCTGCCGCCCTCCAGCTCCAGATCAATTCTCCCGAGAAATGAGGCATGGCAGCCGGATTGTATTATGGCAGCGCCGTTGACGTACAATGGCTGGTACAGCCGGTTATGAGTGTGGCCGCTGAGCCATAGATCGACGCCCGCCACCTCTTGGGCCAGCAACACATCTTGAGGAAAACCAAGGTGAGATATTACAATTATAAGATCGACCCTTTCATGCTGCATCTCTTTGATGTAGAGCGGCAGCTCCTCTCTTCCAAGTGTGAATGAGAGTCCTTTGCTGAAATGATCCGGCATAACCTTGTCGACGATATTGGATGCAATTCCGATTATACCCACAAGGAGGCCGCTTCTCTCCAGAACCGTGAACGGCGGGAATACCAGGTCCCCGGTATTCTTCTCATAACAATTTATGGCCAGAATGGGATACTTCAACTCCCTTTGCAGGCTGAGAAGTCCTTTTGGCCCATAGGCAAAATCCCAGTGGCAAGTCATGGCATAAAAACCAATGGCATTGAGCACAGGCAGCAATGATCGGCCTCTGCTTTTGACAGGGAGATATGTGCCGTGAAAAGTGTCCCCACAGTCGAAAGCCAGTACGCGGTTCTCGCGACATGCGGCATCAATGAGCGAAGAGACGCGGGCGTAACCGCCACAGGTCACATACCTGGCGCCCTCTCCCTACCATTGCAGCTCAGGATGAGACTCCATATAGCCGTGACTGTCGTTCATCTGCATCACGGTCAGACTGGTTTTGGTCACGGGGACAGAGCCCCCTTTGCCAACTGCTCCTCTGAAATGATCGTCAATTCAATACCCTCCGGTAAAAGGATCTCTTGACCAATTCTGCCAGAAGTATATAGGCAGCTACGAGTATTATTACCACCAGCGTATAGTAAGAAGGAAGAGACGCGAATCCGAAAGGCTCGACCAGAGGCGTGTTAGGAATAAGGAACGCAGTAATGCACACCAAAATGCTTGCAGCCAGCAGATAAATGCCGGGCACGGATCGGAAGAAGGGCCTTCTGGTGCGAACTACCAGCACTACCAGGGACGCAGAAACCACGGACTCGATAAACCAGCCTGTACGGAACTGATCTACGGATGCGTGAAGCAAGAAAAGCAATGCTCCGAAGGTCAGAAAGTCGAATAGAGAGCTGAGCAGGCCGAAGACGAGCATAAAGCTCCGGATGAACCTCTGCGACCATCGGCGCGGAGAGGAGACCAGCTCCGGATCCACGCTGTCCCCAGATATGGTCATCTCAGGGAGATCGGTGAGCAGGTTGGTGAGCAGGACCTGCGTGGGCAAGAGTGGCAGGAAGGGCAGGAAAAGTGATAGCAGGGCCATGCTGAGCATGTTTCCAAAATTGGCGGATGTAGCCATGAAGATATATTTCATTGTGTTGGAAAACGTCTTGCGCCCCTCGATTACTCCTTTAGAGAGAACGCCCAAATCTTTATCCAGGAGCACTATATCCGCGGCCTCCTTGGCCACATCCACGCCGCTATCCACGGATATGCCTATATCGGCTGCATGAAGCGCCGAAGCATCATTGATTCCGTCGCCCATATAGCCCACAACATTCCCGCCTTTCCGCAAGGCCAGAATCAGGCGCTCCTTCTGATTGGGCTCGATCTCTGCAAAGATGGATGCATCC
>CABMDX010000123.1 GCA_902385025.1 uncultured archaeon
CGGGAGCTTGGGTGGGGCATGAACGAGGCTATCATGGCTGCAGACCTGAAGCTTCGAAACGATGGGAGTCTGGATGATTTTCGCAGGAATGTGCAAAAGCTATTGCAGATGATCTCCCAGGGCTCAGTATCGCAAAAAGATCTGCAAATGTGATGCGCCGAGATCTTTTTTGTTCTGCAAAAGACAAAGTCATGCAATTGAAGCCATTCAATTGCAAAATTCGAAAAAAAAGCAAATGTCATTTTTCAAGCGCCATGGACGATTTCGCCATTTGCGCATGCATCATCACTATTCTTCTCTTGAATTGTTTTATAGGCTGCTATAAGGATATCCATATCGCATAGATTCCCAAGGGATTTCAGCCTATCCACCTCCAGAAGATAATCACCAATAGTTGTCTGGTCCATATCATTCTTTTCTGCGAACTTAAACGCAATTCCTTTTAGCTCCACTCTGGAGGAGTATCTCTTGGGCAGCTTATCATCTATAAAGTTGAAAAGAAGTCCGCAAATCTGGTGCCCAATTGTCGGGGTTGACGGGTTTGAGGACGTTGGAATATAATCTTTGAAGGTACAGCCATCTATAAACTCCCCGCATTCGCATAGTATCATACGCTTCAATATGGCCAGCTCCCAAATTTATATACAAACTTTTAAATAGATAAATAACTATCAGCAAGCTATTGTGGGAATTTTATGGCCCGATTTCTCGTTCCCTCATCGCTTTCCTGATAATCAAATCGTGGAACTGTGTACCAATATCATCTCAAGACTTAAATAACTTTTCGCTTGCTTAATAAACGACAATCAAAAAATTATAAATAAAAGAGTATGATAATCTAACTTGCCGAATTCATTAAATATTACCATGAGATATAATTGCAAATCTGATTAATAACATCTGTAAGCATATTAGTGATGGTTGCCCTTGTTTTGGAAGGCATAATAAAAATCGATTTGGATTAATCAATTTCGACAATAATGAATCAGCCAAAAAGCAAATAATCAAGTACTCAAATGCCATTGAATACCATGTTTTGAGAAATGACAAGCAGAGAGTAGGGACTAAGCAGCTCGGAGATAAGATTCTTAAAAAAAAAGTTAACTTGAATAAATAATAAAAACAGATAATTTACTTCGACAAGCCGCTAACGTTCTGCGTCCTTTAAGGCGCATCTCCCAAGTTCCTTTTCTTGCCAGGCATATAAAAGGCAATGTACTCCTTCATCATACCTCCGTTCTCAATTAGCCAATGACCCTGATATTTTTGCGCTCGGTCTTCAAGCACACCTCTGCGTGTCTGGAAGCTCTTTGCGAACTATGCGGAGGTGTCCTATGAGTGGAGAAGTATCCAATCGCTCCCACCTCTACTGACCTCGATGCAACGGGCGCAATTGGAACTCCACCTCCTCTAACGATGCCAAGCTTCATCCTCTCAGGCACGGGGTCTGACTATCAGCGTTCCTTCAGCTTTCACGCCCCTATAGACTGCACGAATTGAAACACGCGTCTCAGCGGTTATATTAGCTGCGGCCTTGATCTCGATTGGCACACTGCTGCTGGCGTTGGCTGCAATCGTCAGGGTTTGGGGCACCTGGAATACATTTTGGTTGCTGCTTGTGAGACTGATTATAGCACCTTTTGCCGGCGCAGAAATTCCTAGCTTTGTTGTCAATTTTGTCGAGCCACCAGGCGCGACAATGAACGGATCGAGGACCACCTCCAGAGCCATGCAAGGCGTTACCCGGAAAGACATCTCGAAGTCGCCCCCGCGTTCTCCGTCGCCGCTTGGCAGCAGCATATTCCTGCGAGTAACGGCTGCAAGGCCCCTGCTTCCGACCAGGGTTTCTCCATCCAGATAAAGGCCATCCTGAGACCAGATGGATCTGCCTTTGAGCAGCAGATGCGCCTGCCAGATCTGCCCAAGGCCATAGTCAATATTCTCTCTCAAAAACACCTCTGAAAAGTCATCAGAAGGCGTCCATTTGATTATGTTCTGATTGTCTTTGAGAACCTCAGCACTTCCTTTGAGAGTTACAGGCGTCGTTCCAAAATAAGCTTCGTTATCGTAACCCAGGGTATAAGGCAGGTCCAGGATTACCAGACAGTTTGATTTCCAGGAAAATCTCAAATTATCCTCTATCGAATTCGGATCGATCTTTCCATCAAATGTTATGTAGACCCCCTGAGCAAGCTGATCCGCCCTTATGGAGCTGTCTATATCTAAATTTGCGAATGTCTTTTCATCGTCCGCCATATACTGGATCTTGGTGATATGTATGGATGGCTCCTTCTCCTGCATACTGCAAAGCTTATCGACTGCCTCCTGCACGGTGCGCGTGCCTGCCAGTGCCCTGCAATTCGGGCTTATGGAAACCTGGCCGGCATCGATAGAGTTGAGCCTGGCAGTGAAGCGAACAGTAGAGGTCGGAGCGTGAATGGGATATCTTCCGGTTCTGGTCAGTCTTGCCACAACCTCCTGATACATAGCCCCGGATTTGCCATCCAAAATCCAGTAGCAGCTCAGCAGGCCATCATCCTTTGTGGTTGCTGGAATCTTTTTCTGCTCAGAAGTGAACGAGCCGGTGGCGGTTCCCGGCACTCCCAGCAGAAAACCATTGGTTGCTTCGAATTCCACAAGTGCTCCTGATATCGGCCCACAATCATTTGCCACCATAACGGTCAGAGGAGTGATGAGCTTTATGGGGGAATCGGGCTTTGTCGGGTCCCGCAAAGCCTCCTGCCCATTTCCTTCAGAATAGTAGAGGCTGGCAAGATGATGGATTTGATCGATGGCCTGCTGGACGTTATCTGTATCCTGCAGGGCACTGCAGTCCCTTGAGATATAGGATATGTCTGATGCTATTGGAGCTTCTGGAATCTTGGCAGCGAACCTGATGGGCAAATGAAAATGAACACTATGGTCGATGGCGTCAACGAGCTTTGCCTCCACACCCTGGCGCTCTGTGGTATTGCTTCCAAGCTGCCACCAGCACTGTACTATTCCACCTGGCTCGATAGGCAAAATCAATGGGCCCTTGCTCTTGGAGCTCATGTCTCTCTCAGTCGACAAATAGCCCTGGTTTAGGCTCGATACATCATCTGCAAAGGAGAACTGGACTCTGTACCTCCTTGATTCTGGGTCCGGCAGAGGCCACTGGCCCCTGGATACGCCGACGCGCAGGGGTTCATCGAGAATACCATCGGACTTTGCCTCCTGGCCGTCTCCGCCCAGATAAAACAGGCTGATATGCTCTGTAGCTGCAGGGAAAAGCTTGCGGCAGTCGCGTATAACCTCTATCGTCTTATTGGCCCCGTCCTCACCTGCGGTCACCCTTATGAGCGCCAGGCTGCAGTAGTGATGATCTATGCCCTCTGGCCTGGCTTTCGATAGAATCTGCAAAGTTTTGATGGACCTGGCATAAAATGTCCAGTAGTCCCCGGTTCTAAAGGCCCTGATAATGTTAGGGCCATAACCGACATCAGTGGGGGGGAATAGATCCCCGCTATCCGCGACTGAAGAGAATCTGAGCCCTATGCCGTATTCCAGATTTATGAGACCCTGAGTTACCGGATTTACGAGGTCTGAAGGGTCCGCGCTCTCGCTGCGGTTCCATTTTCTAATCCTTGGATTCGGCTCATTTTTATGGCCTGAGACGTCCGAACTCAGGGTTATCACTCTGTTCGCCTCATCCACTCCGTTCTTGGGTATAGTGGCAAGGGTTCCTGCCTGGCCCCGAAGCTCGCAGGTGTCATCAAGAACCTCCACCCAATCGCCTCCTTGAAGGGAGAGGGTCTTGTCGCGGCCCAGGCTTTTCACCTTCACCGCTTTGGGCGAATCATCAGCAGGGCTCTCGATGGCAAAGGCCACCGAGCCGTTATCCCTCGACCATTTGAAGGAAGCGACATGAAGGATTCTGAGATTTTCCTTATCAAGTGCTGATAGATCTTTGTTCAGCTTCAATGAATACTTCGGGTCTGCTATAAAAGGCGATGGAATAATACTCGCTCTCTCGATCCTGGCGAGAATTCCAATTGCAGGACTATTGAGACTGAATACCTCCACGAACTGGCCTGCCTTCCACACTCCTTCTTCGGAATGGTCTCCGCTTGCATTTATCTCGCCACTCGAAGCATTCACCATGTTGCAGGGCTTGAAGATTGAGTTGCTGGTATCATAAAGGGATTCGCCACGCCAGCCGCAGAGCTGGCCACCGTCGTGAATTTCCACTCTGTAAAGGTGATTTTCCAGGCCCTGGTAGCCGCCGCGAGAGGCCATGCTGCACAGGCTGTCTTCGCTCTCTTCAGAAAATTCTGTGCTCAGCCGTCCTTTGCCTCTCACGAGCAGATCATCAATCTCGTTCTCGCAATTATTGATATTCCGGTCATTGACAAAAATGGCAGTGTCTAACCATCTCCGGGCTTTAACCTGCCACACCGTCTCATAGCGTGTGGTCGTATCCGGCCCACCCAAAGCTACCTCGCGGATACTTGGCTCCTCTATAGTCGAGACATGCCTCCTCCAGACATCCAGATAGATGAGGTAGATTCCATTCGCTTGAAGCTCGTCTAAATTTGGTTTGAATTTCTGTGCAGAGAAGGCCATATTATGATGGTTCTCAATGAGCAGGCCATCGAGGTAGTAGCGCCCCCGCGTTATGATGAAGTCTCCAGGTTGAAGCGATTCTGCATCTGTTGGACTATTCTCCTCATATTCTTCCACTGTCAGGTCTGCAATGCCTGATGAGATGCGAAATCCGGCACCCTTGATCGGCCCTCCAGATCTGCCAATGATATCCTGGGCCTCCTTTTCAATGCGGCTGGAGACAATATCCGCCTGCTCATTCCAATCTGAGTCCAATAATACTCTGCCCTGCTGCATCCGAACAGAGCTGTAGTTTTTTTCTGGATTGAATGTGATTTTAGTGAAATCTCCCTTCATTCTGATGCCTCCTCATATAACCCGGAATAATCCAGCTTCCAGCCCCAGGCGCATGTATTCGTTCAAGGACGAGCGCAGGCTGTCTTCCCTTTGTGGGTTTTTCAGGCTGCTGAAGGCTCCCATCTCTGAGCCGTCCTGAGAGCCCATCTGTATCTCGTCTACCGAGGTCTGGCTTAGCTGACCATAACCCAAATGATCGTAATGACCTGATACGAAGGCCGGCGCCACTCTGGCTCTTATGCTTGCCTCCTCTCCAGGACTTGCGGCATTTTCCAGGGCCATATCCGGCTGACAGCGATATTTCCTTGCAGTCCTCGAGCCCGGGGGGAGATAGGAGAAACGAACACATCCGAACTGCGTGCGTTCTATGAAAGTCCTGTCTGTAAAGATGCAATCGCTTGCTTCCAGGCTTCTTGCCTGCACATATCCATAGGTCGTGCACCTTTCCATCTCTAAATCCGTTCCTTTTACCGTCAGTGCCGCTCCCGAAATGTTGCCGATGATGCTGTCCATAATCATAAGAGACGGAATGCTTTCGGGAAGGCTTATGGGACCGCAGATGCAGTGATCTATCTTAATTTCCAGTTGACTGTTCAATTTTTCTGCTTTCTCGCCCAAAAAATCATGCGATATTCCGCCATTGTCCGGAACCAGCGTACAGTGGTACATTTCAAGGCCGCTGAGATTTCCTTCCCGCAGGAGCAGCCTTCCCTCGATGAGAAGTCCGTCCAGCACCAGCACGCCGCCAGCTTCCATATCGCTTTTGGCTGTCCCCTGAACTGCAAAATCGCCCTCGACATGGGGCCTTACGTCATCTGGAACCAGATAGTCTAATGGCTTCTCACTGGCCGTAGTTTCCGCGCCCTTCAAGAACTCAAGCTGGGGCCAGCCAGCAGCAATTATCGTCAGCTTGCTTTTCGGCTGAATCTTTATTGGGAATGCGGGGGAGATTTTGTAGCTTCCGCTGTCCATGATAGCGATTATGCCAAAGAAGCCTCCCTCGCCCGCCCCAAGTCCATTCCACTCATCTATAGCCTCTTTGAGCGACCTTCTGAGCAGAGGTGACTTTTTTATTAGCTCCCTGTC
>CABMDX010000124.1 GCA_902385025.1 uncultured archaeon
AAAGCGTCTGTTGGCGAGTCAGAGGTAGAAGTGCAGGTCAGAGATGGCAAGCATGCCGATAAGGATTCGTTCGACGATAGCAAATCAGCTACATTCCTTGTAACGCAGCAAAACAACAAGCCCACCATCATGAACTTCGATCCTGATAAAATCAGCCCCCAGGAAGCAGGCTCGATCATCAACTGGAGCGTTGAGGTCATGGATGTCGAAGAGGATACAATATCCTATCAGTTCCTGCTGAACGGCAAAGCTGTTACCGGCTGGCAGCCACAGAATCAGTGGACATGGACGACTACTCAGGAAGATGTAGGCGAAAATGAAGTTGAGGTTCGCATCATTGACGGCAAGCATGCAGGACAGGATAGTTTCGATGACAAAAAGAGCGCCAAATTTGTCATCACCGTTCCCGTGCCCGCACCCGAGCCTGCCAAGGTCAACGAGCCGCCAGTTTTGAGCGGCCTGTCCAGCAGTCCCGAGAGCCCGCAGGTATTGGGAACTGCAGTAACCTGGACTGCTCAGGCAAGCGATGCAGAGTCGAATCCAATATCTTACCGCTTCATGGTAAATGGCTCAGCAGCCACGGAATGGCAGCCCGAAAGCAAGTGGACATGGACTGCAACCGAGCCAGGAACGAGCCAAATCACGGTGCAGGTCAAGGACGACCAGCCGGAGGGTGAGGGAGGAAACTTAAGCGCCGTGTTCACCATAGCCGCTCCTGCTCCCGAGCCTGCAGAAGAACCCGCACCATCCGAAACGGAAAACGTTACACAATCTGCACCGAATGCCACCGGGCAGGCAAATGTGACTTCTGAGAGCGTCACGCCACCTGTCACGGAGAACATAACAACACCTGTTATATCAGAGAATAAAACCCTTCCAATAAACGAATCGACGCCCTCGGCCCCGGCTCCAGTTGCCGAGAACCAGACGCCTGTCCTGAACTCTCTGGTACCGGACATTTCCAGCCCGCAGTCACCTGGCGTGTCAGTCGTCTGGACTGCCAATGCCACTGACGCGGACCATGACAGGCTGCAATACAAGTTCTTCCATAATGGTCCTGCCACAGGCGGAGCCTGGAAGGCTGAGACAGAGTGGACAGAGGCCGGCACCTGGACCTGGATCACGACTGCCCTAGATGCAGGTGAAAATCAGGTCAAAGCCCAGGTAAGGGATGGAAAGCATGCCGCAGAAGAAGGCTTTGATAGCGAACTTTCCGCTTACTTCACTCTGGTTGCGCCTGCCAAAAACATCTCAGGAGTGGTCTATGAGGACAGGAACGCCAACAGCCAAATAGATAGCGGCGAGCCGTTGTCTGGCTGGACAGTTCAGCTTCAGAAGCCCGATCTAAGCCCGGTCAGCACCATAACCAAGGAGGACGGATCATACCGCTTCGAGCAACTGTCTCCGGGAAGCTACACCATCAGCATAACTCTGCTTTCTGGCTGGAAGGCTAAAAATCCCGAAAGCGGATCTATGTCCGTGGAGCTTGGCGGCTCGGACATTTCGGGTGAGAACTTCGCCTGCATTCTGAGCTCTTTTAGCATCTCAGGCATGAAATATAACGACCTCAATGGCAATGGTGCCAATGACGGCGAGCCGGGCTTGAAGGACTGGAAGATTCAGCTCTCCAAAGACGGCAGCGTGGTCAATACCACTACCACTGGCCAGGATGGCAGCTACAGGTTCTCAGGGCTTTCCCCAGGAAGTTACTCGGTTGCAGAAGAGAAAGCGGCTGGCTGGAGCATAACAGCACCTCTAGAGGGCAGTTATTCTGTGGAGCTGCAGGATTCCGATGTGACCGGAAAGGACTTCGGAAACCATGGGTCCTGGAGCATCTCGGGAACAGCGTTCAGCGACCTGAACGGAAATGGAGCGAAGGATGAGGGCGAATCTGGCCTTGCCGGATGGAATATTCAACTTGCCCAGAATGGCAATACGATCAATGCCACCACCACCGGCCAGGACGGCTCCTATGCCTTCAAGAACCTTGCACCGGGCACATATACAGTAAGCGAGGTCGCAATAGAAGGCTGGACTCAGACTCTGCCTCAAGGTGCCTATACCGTGGAGCTTAAGGGCGAAGATGTCGCAGGCAAGGACTTCGGAAACAAGGGCGGCCTCACGATATCGGGCGTCAAGTTCTACGATGCCAACGAAAATGGGGTGCAGGATTCCAGTGAGCCGTCCATACCGGGCCAGCCGGTGACTCTTATGCAAAACGGCATTGTCATCGCCAACGTGACCTCGGGTGAGGATGGCTCATACACCTTCGGCAATCTCGTTCCCGGCACATACGAGGTGGACGACCCAATCGTCGTGAGCGTTACTTCGAGTTCCCTGGTCGTGGCGCCCATTCCCATATCCGGGACATCTTCCATATCGGGCATAAAGTTCAACGACCTCAATGGAAATGGAGTCAAGGATAGCGGCGAGAGTGGTATTGCAAACTGGGAGATAGCCCTGACCTTTGTGGGACATGTGGGCGGTCCGGTTCATGATACAGTCATCGCCAAGACAAAGACCGATTCCAATGGAGCCTACAGTTTCAAGAAGCTGTTTGCCGGAATCTACAAGGTGAGCGAGTTTGCGCAAATGGGCTGGACGCCAACCACAGCAGCCGAGAAGACCGTCACACTTCCGGGAAGCAAATCAGACCAGAACTTCGGCAACAAGCTTGCCACGCAGCCCAACAAAGCCTCGGTGTGGGGCGTGAAATATAACGACCTCAATGGCAACGGCATAAACGATGGAGAGCCAGGCCTCTCAGGCTGGAAGATCACGCTCAAGAACCTCTCCACGAACGTCGAGCTGACGACCACCACCAATGAGAACGGCGGATATAGCTTCACAAATCTGGACCCAGGAAACTACCAGATCCGTGAAGATATCAAACCAGGCTGGACGGCAGTCAACCCCGCCACAGGAATTCATCCAAACTTCTCGCTGGCGGCAGGAAACAGCAAAGAGCTGAACTTTGCGAACAAGAACAGCAACCAGCCCCCAACGATCCTGAGCTTAGCCGCAAATCCATCAGGCTCGCAAAGGGCAGGCCAGTCTGTAAGCCTGAAAGTCACGGCAACAGACTCCGAGCACGATTCGCTGCAGTACAGATTCATCATCAAAGGGCCTATGCCAAGCAAGCAGGTTCGCTCAGACACAGGCTATACTGGAAGCGCCAACTGGGACTGGAGCACCATTGGTTATGTGCCAGGCGACTATGAGGTTGAGGTCTGGGTCAGAGACGGAGTGCACGGCGACGAGAACAGCTTCGATGCCAAGAAATCAATTTCATATAAGCTGACCAGTGGCAACCTCCCCCCGACGGTCAATGTGCTCTTTGCAGATCGACCGGCTCCTGAGTATGCAGGAAGCTGGATCAAATGGACTGCTCTTGCATCCGATCCGGAGGGCGATCCTCTGCAGTACAGATTCTTCCTGCGCGGACCCTCCACTGGCGGATTCTGGATCGACCAGACCGGCTGGAGCAGAAACAACCGCTGGATCTGGAGGACGACACAATTAGATGTCGGCATCAGCGAAGTTCTGGTGGCAGTAAGAGACGGAAAGCATGCCGGACCCGGAGGCTCGGATAGCTATGATATAGCCGACTATATTCTGGTTAATCTGAATCAACCCCCGACAATCCTGGGCCTCGGAAGCAGCGCCCCAAGCCCGCAACCCGTGGGTGCAACCATCCGCTGGCAGGCGAAAGCCAGCGATCCTGAGGACAATCCCGTGTTCTTCAGGTACTGGTTGAAGGGCCCCTCCACCGGCGGCCTGTGGAGGCTGGCGCGTGATTGGTCCACCGACCCGACATGGAGCTGGTTCACAACTCTCGCGGATGCGGGAACCAGCGAGGTGCAGGTGCAGATAAGAGATGGATGGCATGCCACCCCTGCTGGCTGGGATGATGATGCCGGTGCTCTGTTCACAGTTCAGCGGCCAAACCAGGCACCAAAGCTGACCTCCCTCAAGCCGGATAAAGCCGGCCCGCAAAAAGCGGGATCGCTGGTGAAATGGACCGCTACGGCCTCTGATCCAGATAGAGATCCGGTGCTCTACAAGTTCTGGCTGAAGGGCCCATCAACAGGAGGCAAATGGAAGGCGGTACAGGAATGGTCTACAAAGAACCAGTGGACCTGGACGAGCGCCTGGAACGACTCAGGAGCTTATACGGTCTATGTCTATGTGAGGGATGGAAAGCATGCCAAGGCTACGGGCTTTGACAGCGCGCTTGGAGCGCCCTATGTGCTTCTCAAAGGCAACCAGCCACCCAAGCTGACCTCCCTTAAGCCGGATAAAGCCAGCCCGCAAAAAGCGGGAACGCTGGTGAAATGGACCGCCACGGCCTCTGATGTCGACAAGGACCCGATCCTCTATCGCTTCTGGCTGAAAGGCCCCTCAACAGGAGGCAATTGGAAATCGGTACAGGAATGGTCCAAAAAGAACCTGTGGACCTGGTCCAATGCACCAAGCAACGTCGGCAGCTATAGCGTCTATGTCTATGCCAGGGACGGAAAACATGCCCCGCCCACCAGCTATGACAGCGCTGTCGGTGGGACTTATGTCCTGAAAAAGCCGTAAATAAACCAAAACCCTAACTGGCGCCCGGGATTCCTGGCGCCAATTTCATTTTTCTGTTAGCTCCTATATTCCATTGTCTCCTTCACAGAACACATGTTTCTATTCCTGATTTGGACCGGTTTGTTCCATCAGATAGTTTTAAATCCTTCTGGCGTTAGGAGGGAAAAACATGATAAAACATATAATTCCGATCGCTATGCTGCTCATGCTTGCAGGAACTGCATTCGGAACGATGTGGCTCTATGACGATCCGATGTTCTTCCATGGCACTCAGACACAGCCAGCCAGCATCAAGCCTGCTGCAGGTTTGTCTATGCTTGAATTCGTGGATTCCGCCTATTTCCCGCTTCTGGGACAGGGATTTTATAAGGATGCCATTCCCGTAAAGCTCAGCAACCAGACCAACACGGTTCAGATCGGCATAAAAGCCTCGTCTGCCATGCCACCCATCCAGGTGACCTTCAGCGGAGGTCTTGAGAACAACATGAGATACGCCAAAAGCAAGTCCACTTTGAGAATCGGCCAGCAGGGCAACTGGAACTCTCTCTCCGCTCCGGGCGCACAGTAGAAGCCGCGGGACGTAGATAGAGAACTTTTTATCTTTTTGTTTTTTTAGCCATGCCAATAAATTCATTCATAGATGCATCATTGCATGCTTTTCCTTGGCAATTAGCAACTAATCCCTTCCGAGAAATTAGATTATATTTAATAATATAAAATCTCTTGACAAATTCTCTTAAGAATTATTCCGAAAGTCTTATCATCAATTGGCTGCATTAGGATTTTTTGGAGGCGATTGCAATGCCCGATAGCTATAAACAAATCAGTATCGATAAATACACTGTAAGCCATAACCTGTTTCCAAAAGCAAGCTCGATTGCTGGAAAGGTTCTATTTCGAAATTATATCTCCCTCTATTCCAGTGGTTCTTATGTGGGTTATATTGGATTCTGGCCGGATGATCCCGAAGATATATTTCCCAAATCCAAAGTCGAGACTGTATCTCCATTCAAGTTCTCTCTGTTCTACTATTTCGCCAGATATCAAGACATAATTGATACGCTCCGCTACGAGAAGCCCATAACTGTATCTATATCCTGGGATGCAGATAATAATATCAAATCAGCAAGCATTTATACCGGCACTGAACCCGTTGGAGAGCAAGAAGGCCGGGGCGCGCCATCTACCTAGAAAAGGGGCTTTACATTTTTTGCTTGCCTGTCGTTATATTTATCATTTTGTTATTATAACTGGTTCTTTTAATGGACATTTACGAATCTGTCAAGGTCGCTTAAAAGAAAATGAGCAAGCGCTAGGATCGGCCTGCAGATCTTTGTATTTCGGTTAATCAGGAATTCAGGTGCTTATTTGATCTGCGCCAAATCCCTTCTTCACCAAGATTTCTTTAATCCGTTGAATGTGGTTGCCCTGCAGCTCGATCAGGCTTTCCTTGACAGTTCCTCCGCAAGCCAATTTGGATTTGAGATGTGTGCACAGCTCCTGTAGATCAATCTCATGAGGATCGATGCCCTGGATGACTGTCACCTCTTTGCCATACCTGCGTTTCTGAACTTTCACTGCTATCCTTTGCTGCTCCTTGGCAACCTCCTCGCAGATACAGAGCTCCTTGGGAAGGCCGCAGACGGTACACATTTGAGAACTCATTTGGTGGCAGTTACCTCCGCAAATATACCATCAATAAAGCTGATTATGCTATTAAAATCTGATGGTGAGGTCTTATGGCACGATGCGCTTTGACCGGCCTTTGCGCCTTATCTCGCCGAGCTTGCGCATGACAACCTCCGATAGGAATATTATCAGCGCTGCAATTAGCAGGAGATCTCTCCTTGAGATTCTCTCTGTAGCCGTTTTCTGGCTCTGTCTCCCAGCCTCTGCCACCAGGCTCTTTTGGGCCTCGGCCTCGGTGAAAACCTTTCCACCGGCGGCCATGATCATGCGGGAAAGCTCGGGATTGTAGCCCACATCTCTGTATTCCATTGGATAGTTGACGGCCACGCCATAATTGCCGATGTAGTAAATGCCTGAGCTGTTGGGAGTAAACGTGGCCTCATATCTGTTATCGCCCACTTTCTCCACAGTTGCCCCCGCAAGGCTTGGACGGGCAGCACTGTTGATGGTTATCTTGAGGGGAGTTCCTGCCCAGCCATCCTCCGCTTCCACTCGATCGATTTCTGAGCGCGGATCGCCCACGGCCCAATTTACCATCGAGGATATGAACTCCGAGCTTGGCTTCTGGTAGAGAGAACCCGCCCAGGTGCTGCCATCATCTGTCGTGAGCGCTGCCACCCTTCCAAGGCCGTAGCGCCATGTGGTTAAAACCGGCTTGCCGTCAGACATGATCACAAGTCGCTGGGCTCCGGGCTTGGGAGTAACATCATTGAAGCCACTGATGCTGGCATTCAAATCAAGATCCGCAGTTATATAGTG
>CABMDX010000125.1 GCA_902385025.1 uncultured archaeon
AAGTCCCATTTCTGTAAATGTGGGATAAGCAGGCTGCAAGCTACTCTGGCTTGAGATGCCCCGATCCTCTTCGCCTATGCTCAGAACCGGCAATGGTGACTTTTCAGGCTGAGTGCTCTCGATTATGACCACCGAGGCCTGGTAAGCCACAGATGGCCTGTAGCTTGCCTGCATGGCGGTCCATAATTTCGAGATTTCCTCAGTATTCATTGTCTGAGGCGTGAGCTTGACTAGCTCGATTTGATCTGCAAGGTTCGACTCCTCCAGTGCTTCCTCAGCTCTGGAGAGAGTGCCGCCAGACCCGGCCAAAGGATGGCTCAGGGCATTCCTTATTGCCTCTCGGGTGAGGACCGGCATTTCATGGAGGAATTGCACTGCATAACCCAGGAGAATCTCCGGCTCCAAATCCAGTCTGCCAAATGCAGTGATCAAATAATGGAGATCAAGGGCGATGGGCTGATTTAGCAGGCGCTCGCCTCTTTCGCTCCTTGAAGGAAGCCCCATATTGCGCAAGGCAGGGTTAGGTGCGATATGATACAGAAATATGTTGAGCTGGGGAGCCTCATAGTCTCCAAGCCTTATTCTGTTTGGCGATGTTGCTGTAACCCGGATGGAATCGCTGACTTTTGAATTGACCAAATTCTTGATCAGAGCATTGTACAGCAGACTCTTCAAGACTTCCGTAACCGATGCAATTGCCAGTGCATTGCTCATAATGAACCGCCGTTGCGAGATTGCAGGTAATCGTCCAATGATGGAACTGTTGTCTTCGGCACAGTCCGCTGTTTCGGCTTATCTTGTGGAACAATTGCGCGGACATCTATTCTTCCAATGGTAATCTTGATGGTCGGCTCAGGCAAAACAGAAGAGACAGGCTTTTTTTTGTCTGCGACCGGTTTATCCTTCATGGATTCAATGGAAAAAGGTCTCACATGACCAATTTGCTTTTCAGGAGGCAGATTCGGTTCAGAAGACTGGCCAGCGGGTTCCCTGGATGCAGAAGACCGACCGATCTCGCGGCTCCTGGCATCTTGAAGTCTATGGAAGGATTCAGATTGTTCATCCATTATATTAGCCAACATTTTCGTATCATGGCCGGATGCATCCTCATCAATCGAGCTTTCTCTCCTGGTTGAAAAAATCTTCCCGGTTTGGGGGTTTTGCGTGCCTCTCGATATGCTTTCCAGAGTATCCCTGAAGGCCATTAGATCCATTGAATTCATTGATGAACTCTTGACCTGCCCTCCGGATGCGAATATCTGGCCGATTTCCCGAGCCTCCTGCACAATAATGCCGCTGGCCGGATTTATTGCGGGATCTTTTGCAGGACTCTTTGCACTGCTGGCTGACAGATCTTTCCTGGCTGATAGCGCGGATCTGATGCCTGATTGATGGGCTGAACCGCGCAGTGGTGTAGATTTGCTGATATCTCGAATCAACTCCGGGGCCGAAATATCTCCAGGTAATGCGGACCCTTTACCCTGATACGAATTCTGAAACGCCATGCTTTGGAAGTCCCGTTCTGTGGACTCATCTGCTGGAGGATCTTTTCCAGGCATTTGCTGAGAAATATCTGATACAGGCGGGCTGTCTTGCTTCTCGCTTGCAACTGGGATTGCATCAATCGGCCCCGGCATCTGTTGCTGTCTATTGGTATCGTCTGAGCGATTTAGTGTGGCTCTTGACTCCTTCAAGCCAGAAAGATTCTTGGTAGACTCATTATTTGTAGGCTCTTTGTTTGATTCCAGATGCTGGCTTTCAATATTGTCTGGGCTATTTGGTGCGTCTCCAGACCTTTGCAGGCCAGCAGAATTCTGAATGGGCCTCAGGTTAGATTGTTCGGGATAGGCTCTTGCTAATGAAAAACCGTTTTGGGCGTCATTGGAATGGCCCGTATCATATACTTTTTCGATCTGATGTGCTTTATCAGGATGACTGGAGAATACAACGTTATTTTCCAGGGGTCTTGAATCAAATCGCGGGGCCATGTCCCTTGGAGAATTCGGCTCATATAGCGATGTTAGCCTTGGCAAGAGCACGGGTGCAAGGTTGAAGCTTCTGGCGATCAGATTGCCCAAGTAATCGCTCATTCTCCCACCATATCCAGATATGTCTGTCTCCGCTGAGAGCTCATGGCCAGAATTTCCGATTCATTCCATCCATAGGCACGTGCAAGGATATGCACCTCCATCAAAATGTGATGTGCCCAGGCATCAATCTCCTTCCATAAAAATCTCGTAATATCGAGGATTTCAAGCCACTTATGTCCGCACTTGGGGCATGAGCATTCTAACTGAATATTTCCTCCCGGGTCCAAACGCCCCATCTCGCATGAAATCGCCTCCAGGATCTCAATAGGCAGTTGTTCTGCTGGGACTTCATCGCTTTTATTTCTGGCTTTTTGCAAACAGCGCTTGATTATCAATTTCTTTGCAATTGAAAGATCCCTGCAGCCTGCCGTGGCCATGACATCCAGGCTATTGGGAAGCCTGAAATCCAGGTCATAGTCCGCCGAGCTTAAAGAGAAAATATCTGAATGGCCCGAACCTATTGGTTTTATGCCATCCAATATATCTCTTGAAGAGAAGTCGATCTCCAGGCGCTCGCCACATTGGCAGCAGGTGGC
>CABMDX010000126.1 GCA_902385025.1 uncultured archaeon
CAGCCTTAGTGGAAGATGACAAGACGACCATTTGAAACCTGTCTGATCTGATTAGTTTTTTCGCGCCCCTATAGACCATACAGAATCTGACCTATTCATGAGATTCTCACAACTTCCGTTTGCCTGAGGATATTGCCACTTTGATTGCGAGCCGTACCTCAGCCTCGTGCACTCCTGCACAAGCCCACCCGCGTGTGCGCCCCTCATGCTTTCTCAGTTGGGGATGTGGCATGACTGAGGTTGATGGTCAATTCTCCAATGTTCATGATGTAGTCGAGCATGCGGTCCAGGCTTGCCGCCAAAACCAGTCGCACCAGCATCTCAGATTTATCCAGGCTTCCTGAAGACTTGGTGATCCCCTGAGCGCGCTTCTGTATCACACTGATTTTATCTATCAATAGATTGGCCTTGTCAGAGTTCGTCTGCAGCAGATAAGAGAGCGAGTCCTCGATGAGGCTGCATAAGATCGCCTCCATCTCAGCAAGCTCCTTTTTCAGATCCGCAGGAAGGGTACATTTGCTCTGCCTGGCGATCTCGGCAATATGACGGGCATGATCTGCAATTCTTTCCAGGTTGGAGGCTGCCTGCATATAGTTGAAGGCAGTAATTGGATTGAGCGTCTCCTGCTTGACTGAGCCGGACCTCAGAATCTCTGTGAACTGGCGAGAGATGAGCAGATTGAGCCGATCCACATCGTTATCCCTCAGTATCACGTCCATGGCCAGCTCATCATTTCCGTTTTGAAGGGCTGAGAGCGAGTCGGAGATCATGGACTTCACCACAGTCTTGATCCTCCTTAGAGCCCTCTCTGACTGCAGCTCCTCAGAGCTCAATAGATCCTGAATGACCACCTTATTTATGGTCTCTTCCAGAATCTCCGGGCCTATGAGCTTATTGACTATCTGGTGCAGATCCTTCTTTTGGGCCGAGGACATATGGCCAGAGCTCACTTCAATGGTCCGGTAGCCGCCCACGTAGCATCCGATGATGTCTCGAACCAGATGCTCTCCAACTTTATCGCCTATATCCAGCCGCGCTCGCAGATCCCGCTCGGAGCGGTCCGTGGATAGGGTCAGGGCCCCGTTATCGCCCTGATTGATGTAAATTATCGATCCTGCAGCAATTCCGTTCTTCGTCGCCCAGGCTTTGGGAAGGGAGACAATAAAGGTGGATTTGCCGGTGCGCTGTACCTTTCTCGTGTCCATAAGCACCATTGCCCAGCCTCAGTTGAGATGCTCCCTCTTCGCTTCAACCATGTAGACCAGGGTCTCACAAATATTGCAGATATGGTCCCCGATCCTTTCCATGTGCCGGTTCACCATGAGCAGCGAGGTTCATTCATTTATCACTTCAGGCCGCTCAATTATTATCTTCAATAGCTTGGTTCTGGCCTTGACATATAATCCATCAATTTCATAATCCCATTTGGTGACCTGCCTGGCCAGATCGGCATCCCCGTTCATCAACGCTTCCATGGACTGGCTGAGCATTTTCTGATTGATCTCCGCCATATGGGGAATATACTCAAGCTTTGTTATCTGGATCTTGTCTTTGGACTGAGCTGTCACTCTGGCCACATCAACCGCCAGGTCGCCGATCCTCTCCAGGTCTATGCCGATGTTTAGTGTGCCGATGATTCTGCGCAGTTCCTTGTCCATGGGCTGCTGAAGCGCCAAGAGCTCCATGCACAGGTTTTCAATCTCCTGGCCCAGATCATCCACAACCTGATCCTGGCTGATTACATCTCTTGCCAGCTCCGTGTTAGAATCACGCAGAGCTATCACTGATTTGTTAATAGCTGAGTTCACCAGATCGGCCATCTTTTTGGTCAGGCTCTTCAGATCGTTCAGCTCTCTACGATATCGTTCTCTGTACGGGCTCATCTTCTCCTCTCCCCATCCCCCTCAGCCAAATCTTCCCGTGATATAATCCTCAGTGCTCTTGACCTTCGGCATCTCGAAGATATTCTTCGTCGCGCCCACCTCGATCAGCTCCCCAAGCAGGAAAAACGCTGTGCAATCGGATATCCTGGCCGCTTGCTGCATATTATGGGTTACAATCACCTGGGTATAGTCATCCTTAAGCGTCTCCATGAGGCTCTCGATCTTGCCAGTGGAGATTGGGTCCAATGCGCTGCAGGGTTCATCAAATAAAATAACGTCCGGTTTCATCGCCATGGTCCTGGCAATGCACAGCCTCTGCTGCTGCCCTCCGGAAAGACCGAGAGCTGGCTGGTCAAGCCTCTCGCTGACCTCCTCCCAGAGGGCGGCATCCTTCAGGCTACTTTCTACCAGCTTATCGATATTCTTCAATCCATGAATCCGAGGTCCGTAGGCAACGTTGTCGAAGATGGACATGGGAAAAGGATTGGGCTTTTGAAAGACCATGCCGATTCTCTTGCGCAGTTCCACTACATCAACATCATTCCCATAAATGTCAATATCATCATAGAGAACCTGGCCCTCAATCCTGATCTTGGCCACGAGGTCGTTCATTCGGTTCAGGCAGCGAATAAAGGTGGACTTTCCGCAGCCTGAGGGGCCGATGAGTGCCGTTATCTTTTTCTGGGGGATCTCCAGGGAAATGTTCTTCAGTGCTTGCTTTTCACCATACCAGAGGCTCAGACTCTTAGAGACGATCTTCGAGGTCACCGCAGATCTCCTTTGTCGTTTGCTGATAAGTTTTGGATTCTATTTCACTTGACTGAAGGATTAAATCTTTGTTGCTGCAGATCATAAATCATTATTTGGTATCAATATCAGGCCCCATTCGTGTGAGCGAGAGATCGGTGAGCAACTATATAGATCTTACCATGGACTATATATGTGCAAAATAAATCCATATGATTGCAGGCAAAAATAGATCCAGACCCGTACGAAAATTATATATAGAACTTCAAACTGGTAGTAAGAAAAAAGTCGGGGAGGACTTGGATTGGCAGGTTTAAGTGGCGTTCCAGTAATTATACTTAAAGAAGGAAGCAAACGAGAGACAGGCAATGATGCGTAGCGCAAGAATATGTTGGCTGCGAATGCAGTTGCAGAATCCATCCGAACTACCCTGGGTCCGAAGGGCATGGACAAGATGCTAATCGATGGCAGTGGAGATGCCACCATCACCAATGATGGCGCCACCATCCTCAGAGAAATGGATATCGAGCACCCTGTGGCCAAGATGATAGTCGAGGTGGCCAAAGCCCAGGATGACGAGATTGGGGACGGCACTACCACCGCAGTTATAATCGCCGGCAAGCTGCTGGAAAAGGCCGAGGCGCTACTGGATCAGGATGTCCACCCCACAGTCATAGTTCAGGGGTACAAGCAGGCTGCAGCCAAAGCCCAAACTGTCCTGCAGGAGATGGCAGTGACGGCTTCCAGCGACCCGAAAATGCTCCTTAAAATAGCTCAGACTGCTATGCGTGGAAAGGGCATTGAGATTGCCATGGATAAGCTGGCACTGATCTCAGTGGATGCGGCAAAGGCCGTGGCTGGTTTTGAGGGCAAGGATCTGGAAGAGAATATCAAGATCGTCAAGATCCCGGGCGGAAGAATTGAGGATTCGATCATAAACCACGGACTGGTAGTGGAGAAAGAGAGAACCAGCCCCGAGATGCCTAAAAAGATCTCCAATGCCAGGATTTTGCTCCTGGAAGGCACTCTTGAGCTCAAAAAGCTGGATACCGATGCCAAGGTCACAATAACCGAGGCCAAGAACCTGGCAAGCTTCAAGGAGGGCGAGGAGAAGGTCATCAAAGACCAGGTCGATGCGATTATCAAGGCTGGCGCAAATGTCGTCTTCTGCGAGAAGGGCATCGGAGTTCCAGCCCAAAACTTCCTGGCCAGAAACGGTATCCTTGCAGCTCGCAGGGTCAAGAGAGAGGATCTGAAGATGCTGGCCCTGGCTACCGGCGCCCGGCTGGTAGGCGATGTGATGACGGTCAGCGCCAAAGATCTGGGATCGGCAAAGCTTGTGGAAGAGCGCAAGATTGGAAAGGACAAGCACATGATCTTCGTGGAGGGCTGCGAGAAGGCAAAAGCAGTCTCTATTATACTTCACGGAGTCTCAGAGCAGTTCTTGGAGGAGATGGAGCGGGCGCTCGACGATGCACTGAATGTCGTTTTAGATGTAATTCGCTCCGGGAAGATCGTGGCCGGCGGAGGCGCACCTGAGATCCTGGTTGCAGAGAAGCTGAGGCAGTATGCGTCCACACTGGAAGGGCGCGAGCAACTGGCTATCCGGGCCTTTGCCGATGCGGTCGAGGCCATTCCATTGACTCTGGCCGAGAATGCAGGCTTTGATCCCGTTGACACGCTGGCACTATTGAGAGCCAAGTGCGGTCAGGGCGCGAAGAATTTCGGATTGAATATAATCTCTGGCCAGCCGTCGGATATGCTGGCCGAGGGTGTGGTGGAGCCTCTGAAGGTCAAGACTCAGGCCATCAAATCGGCTGCAGAAGCTGCTACCATGGTACTGCGTGTGGATGATGTCATTGCGGCTAAGAAAGAGGAGATGAAGCCAAAGCCCGGACAAAGCCCGCATGACTATACCATGCCCCAGATGCCGATGCCACATTACTAGGGACGTCAAAATGGCCGGCTGCAA
>CABMDX010000127.1 GCA_902385025.1 uncultured archaeon
AACGCACTTCGTCTTCACTATCTGAAAGACCCGAAATGCAGGAGCGCACTCTTGCCATAATGGACGTGAGAACAGAGCCTGAATACGCCTCTGGACACCTGATGGATGCGATCAACCTGGATTTCAGGTCTCCTCTCTTTCCTGAGATGATCCTGAATTTGGACCGAAATACGGCATACCACGTCTACTGTCGAACCGGCCACAGATCAGATCGTGCGGTGCAACTCATGTCGAAACTGGGGTTTGTGGAGCTCTATAACCTGGCTGGCGGGATCACTGCCTGGCGAGAAGAGGGCTTTGAGATCCATATCGCCTGAGGCTTGCAGAGGCCCTTATCAGATCTTGAGATTCTGTGTTATTTACTGATCAGTTCTCATGAGCTGCTCTTTATGCCGATATACATCATCCAAGCCCCGACGACCACGGTTATCCCAAAGAGCACAGTTCCCTGCAGCAGAAAGTCCCTAGGCAGCTCCAGCAGAACCACGACACCCATGATCACGCTCCCGGCTCCTATCGCAAGCACTCCGAGCTTTGCAGATATGACATAGACAATAAGGCCCAGATCTATGAGTGCCGCGGCCACCAGAAGCGGCGTTGAGGATATTGGGATGTTCAGGATCATGTTCTAGAACCCTCTTTGCAGCATACTTATAGTTTCTTGTGCCGTTTCCCCGGCCTTTCAGTCTTTCGGCTGCAAGTTCACAATTTATTAACCTTGGAAGACTCATTTACCGGTTATGAAGCGCATTTATATGGACCATTCTGCCACAACTCCAGTAGCGCCAGAAGTTTTGGAGGCTATGCTTCCGTATTTCACTGAGAAATTCGGCAATGCATCCAGCCTGCACGGTTTCGGCCTGGAGGCGAAGGAGGCATTGGAGGCCAGCCGGGAGAAGGTCGCCAGGCTGCTGGGAGCAAGGTCTGAAGAGATTATCTTCACCTCCGGAGGGACGGAGTCCGATAATCTGGCGCTGAAGGGCATTGCCTATCGCAACCGGGAGAAGGGCAAGCATATCATCACCACTGCAATCGAGCACCCGGCCATTCTTGAAACCTGCAGAAATCTGGAGAAGGACGGATTTAGCGTCACCTATCTTCCAGTTAAAAGAGACGGCATCGTTGATCTGGCGGCCCTGGAAGCAGCGCTGCGCCCAGACACGATCCTCATCTCCGTCATGCATGCCAATAACGAAGTTGGAACCATTCAGCCCCTGGAGGAGATTGGCCGCGTGGCACGGGAGCGGGACATATTTTTGCATACCGATGCCGTGCAAAGCGTGGGCAAGATTCCGACAAACGTTGATGCTCTAGGAGTCGATTCTCTCTCCCTTTCCAGCCATAAGCTCTACGGACCGAAGGGCGTGGGGGCCCTCTATGTCCGCAAAGGCACAAAACTTGAGAGCATAATTCAGGGCGGAGGGCATGAGCGAGGACTGAGATCAGGAACAGAGAACATAGCCGGCATCGTGGGCCTGGCGAAGGCCGCGGAGCTGGCAGAAAGAAGCATGACCAAGGAAGCGGAGAGGCTGACGGGCCTTCGCGACCGGCTGTCATCACTGGTTTTGGATAGGGTGAAGGATGCCTGGATCAACGGATCGATGGAGAGAAGACTTCCCGGAAACCTGAACTTCGGCTTCAGGTATGTCGAGGGCGAGTCGCTGCTGCTCTATCTGGATTCGAAGGGAATAGCCGTGTCCACGGGTTCTGCCTGCTCATCCAAGAAGCTGGAGCCCAGTCATGTCCTGCTCTCTCTGGGCCTTGAGCCCGTGGACTGTCACGGCTCTCTGCGCATAACAATGGGCATGTCCAACACCTGCGAGGATGTTGATTATGTAGCGCAGTGCATCATCGAGGCGGTGGAGAGATTCCGGGGGATCTCTGCGCTGGGAAGGAGTTAGGAGCTAAAAAGGAATGCAGCAAAGACCATTGTTTTTTATCTGCCGGACTTTTTTTTAAAAGAACCTTTGGGGTATCTTTTGCCCAACCGCCACTCGTAATTAGAAAAATTTATATGTGTCCGAATGATTGACTTATTTATTTAATTTGACCTGATTTGCAGCAATGGTCAACTAAAGTATAACCTGTGAATGGATAAGATCAAGCAAGATATAGGGAAAAATATTGGAGGAGATAAAATGGGCGTTGCAAATAACTATCTGTCTCAGGCCAATTATGTTGGTCAAGGTTTCGATATTTTGGGGAGCTTTAATATCTCCGAATCGGTGATTCTTCCGCTTCTGGATCCCATGAAAGCAGGAACAATAGAGTTTAATTTTCTGGGGACGGACTACACTCTCCCGTCTTATATCATTCCTGCCGAGAATACAGATGGTATCTATTGGGAAGATACCGCAGAGACTCGCGAAGATATCCAAAACTCATTCTCCGTTAAGGCCGGAGTAAAGGCACGCTACGGAGCGTTCAGCGCTCAGGTCGAGGCGGCTTATGGGTCTGAGTTTGCTCAAAGCAGCCAGTTCTTTTACTCCTATCGCAACTTCTTTTCTCATATGGCGCAGCTATCCATCAACATAGATGAAGCCAAAAAGGCGCTATCGGACCGCTTTTTGCAGGCATGCGACGAATTGCCCACAAATGCAGATCCTGAAAATCTACAGGCATTTAGTGATTTTTTCAATGAATTCGGAGTATATTTTGTATCCAAAGTCTCTCTTGGAGCCTCTTTTCAGTATTATGTGGCACTGAGCAAGGTCTCGACGTTGAAAAAAGAGGAAATCTCTGCCAGCGTAAAATTGGAGTTTAATGCTCTGACATTCGGGGGAGGAATTTCCTCAGAAGTTAAGAATACCAAAGAATGGAAATCCTATAGCAGCAACCGTCATGTCAATATAACGGTCACTGGCGGAGATCCTGCCTACATTGCAAGATTGGGCAGTATGGACCCCAGCGACCCCAGCTCAGCGACTGTGGCACTTTACGACTTGTGGGCACAATCCATAGACTCGAACCCTGCGATTGCGGACTTTTCCCTCAATGGAATCTGGGATCTAATACCGGATGAGAATAAGTCGAACGCAGCCCTTCAGGCATTCGAATCAATGCAGTTGTCATTTAGGCCGCGATTATTCATAGAGACGAGCGCCGAAAGGGGCACATGTCCGACAGTGATCCTCCAAAGCCCACTAAATCCGGAAAAGCCACCGAAATATCCTCTTGGTTATCAGTTGATCGTACTGGATCGCACCAAGGTCTCACCTGAGGGGGTGCTCTTGAACCGCTATTATGGTGTGCCAGAGGACTCCCTTTACGAACGATGCGAGGCTATGTACGATCAGATGATGAATGACATTAAGTCTGGAAACTTCAATACCAATAAATATGTCTTGATCTTGGTCAGCTATGGATGGAGCAGCAATGCTCCCCCGAACAGCACGATTTACCCCTTTTTACTATCAGCAGGTGGCGGATCGAAATTGATAAACTGGGTCGAATATGCTGATCCAGGCAGTTATATGGAAGCACATACGGGGACTTATATACTTGTGGGAATCCCGCAAATGGGAAATGGAACCGGAGTTGAGAATTACTCTTCTGGCTGGTACAACTACGTGCCGGTATTGCAGGAGGTCTATTTCTATAAAATGAGAGGAAGCAAGCTGTATCTGCCCTCTATAGGTCCTTCAAGCAAGACTTCCACCAGTGTCGCTTCATTAAGCGAAGTGTTTCCTGGGGCAGCAAGACACGAGGTTTCAAGAACCTATTTGGTCAAAGGAAAGAGCAGGGCATTCGTCAAGAATATCGAAAAATAGCCCTGCAAAGCAAGAGATGCAAGATCAGGATTCGAGGAATCTGCCGGGCTCTGTCAGGCCGAAACCCAGACTGCTTGTGATCGGCCAGGCAGTCAACCCAACGGGCTATGCGAGGGTCATTCATAGCGTGCTCGCCGAAATTACAGAAAAATATGAGATCCATCATTTCGGTTTAAACTATAAAGGCGAGAAGATAACTAAACCCTGGATAATTCACCCTAACCGGCTTCCGGGTGATATTCATGGAGCAAAGCAGATTCCTCGTTTGATCCAAGATCTCAAACCCGATTTGATTTGGATTGTGCATGACCTCTATCTATTCTCATTGCTAAAGCAGTACGTTTCCTTTGGGTCTTTGGGATGCAAGACGATCGCTTACGCTCCAATTGAAAACCGGATTGTAAAGGAGCACAAGCTCAGGGATATTCAGAGCCTCGACTGTCTGGTGCTCTATAATGAATATGCAAAATGCGAGGTATCCAGGGCTTATTCTGCTTCTTTCGAGGGTCGCGAGAGGCCAAAAAATCCATCATTGAGGGTAATTGGACATGGCACTGATCCAAAAAGATTTTATCCCCTAATCTCCGATCATACGAAGGCTGATTTGCATGCCAATCGGATTTTCGCTCGCCAAAAATTGTTTCCAAATCGCCCGGAGCTATCTGACGCATTCATAGTGCTCAATGCAAATCGCAACTCGATGCGCAAAAGAATTGATCTAACGCTGAAGGCATTTGAGATATTTGCCAAAGATAAGCCGGAAAGCGTATATCTCTTCTTGCATATGGGGATGAGCGATAGAGGATGCGATATCCTGGAAATGGCTGAAAAACTGGGCATCGTCGATCGTCTTCTGCTTACCAGCGCACGAGCGGAGAGACCTGATGTGGATGATGATTCTTTAAACCTGATTTACAACGCCTGCGATGTGGGCCTCAATACCTCCACTGGCGAAGGATGGGGCCTGGTTGCTTTCGAGCATGCAGCAACAGGCGCTGCACAGATCATGCCGGCTCATGGAACCTGCAAGGAGCTCTGGGAAAGAGCGGCTGTGCTCATTGAACCCTCTTCATATGAGAAGGACAATTTCGACTTTGTTGTCCATGGAATAGTTGCTCCAGAGAGCGTAGCTTCGACTTTGAATGCGATTTATCACAATCCAGCACTGCTGCATAGCTTATCTATCAGTGCCTATGAAAGGGCAATTTCTGCAAGGCAGGATTGGACAGTTATTGCTAATCAATGGGATAGCATCTTCCAGGACGCTCTGGCAAATAGATTGTGACAATCGGAAAGAATATGCAGTTAATCCGCCATCGGCGTCAATGCTCGGCTGCTTTCCTGGCAGACACCGCCAGTCCTCGCTTTATCTGCAGCATCTCCTCGGGCGCAAGCATTGCCGTGCCCGTAGCCAGCAGCCGGTCATTGCCGTCCACAACCAAAACCTCTTCGCCTGCCCGCACCTCCGGGTCCACGCTCAGAACGTGCTTTGCAAAGACGTTGCCTCCTTTCACAACGAATGGAGCTGCTTCATCCGAGGCCACAATCCTGAGGCGGGGCTGGGGAAAAAGGGCATGCAGCCGCTGTGCACCGAGCATGCTCAGCGTGAGAAGGCCGTCGCTCGCGCGAACGGTGGCAATCCTCTCTTTTCCCGAGAATAGATACCTCAATCGGCGTGTTTTGGAGAGGCTGTAGGTTGTATCCTCTGGAAAGAGAGCCCGGCCCGCACCCCGGCCAAATTGAAAGTCGGCTATGATTCTGGCGCGCTTTAGCATGAAGAGTACCTGGACCCATGCAGTATAAAAAAGAGTTGTTATGGCACTAGAAATGATCGTCCAAAAGGTCTTTCATCTTTCTCTCCTTTCTATTCGATTGTCGCTTGAGGAGTTGCCAAAATGATCTTCGGATTCCTGCTTTTTCCAGGGTTAGAGGAGCTGGATCTCACCGGGCCAT